>NZ_JBNNWE010000124.1:0-14273 GCF_050280905.1 Pseudomonas sp. NPDC086278 | reverse complement strand
TGATAAAACACCAGATCGCCGCCGTGACTTTCGTCGCGGGCACGGAAGAAATGATTGAAACCGACCTCGAAGATTTCTGCGGCGGACGCAAGGTAAATTCAGGAAAAAATCGAGATGAGCGAATACTCCCTCTTCACCTCCGAGTCCGTGTCCGAAGGGCATCCGGATAAAATCGCCGACCAGATTTCCGATGCGGTGCTGGACGCCATCATTGCTGAAGACAAGTTCGCCCGTGTGGCGTGCGAGACGCTGGTCAAGACCGGCGTGGCAATCATTGCTGGTGAAGTCACCACGTCGGCCTGGGTCGACCTGGAAGAAATCGTCCGTAACGTCATTCTGGACATCGGCTACAACAGCTCCGACGTCGGCTTCGACGGCGCCACCTGCGGCGTGATGAACATCATCGGCAAGCAGTCCCCTGACATCAACCAGGGTGTCGACCGTGCCAAGCCTGAAGATCAGGGCGCCGGCGACCAGGGCCTGATGTTCGGCTACGCCAGCAACGAAACCGACGTGCTGATGCCGGCACCGATCACGTTCTCGCACCAGCTTGTGCAAAGGCAAGCCGAAGCCCGTAAATCCGGCCTGCTGCCTTGGCTGCGCCCGGACGCCAAGTCGCAAGTGACTTGCCGTTACGAAGGCGGCAAGGTTGTCGGTATCGACGCCGTTGTATTGTCGACCCAGCACAACCCTGAAGTGTCGTACAAAGACCTGCGCGAAGGCGTGATGGAGCTGATCGTCAAGCACGTGCTGCCTGCCGAACTGCTGACCAAAGACACCCAGTTCCACATCAACCCGACCGGCCAGTTCATCATCGGCGGCCCGGTTGGCGACTGCGGCCTGACCGGTCGCAAGATCATCGTCGACAGCTACGGCGGCATGGCCCGTCACGGCGGCGGCGCGTTCTCCGGTAAAGATCCATCGAAGGTTGACCGTTCGGCCGCCTACGCCGGTCGTTACGTGGCCAAGAACATCGTTGCCGCCGGCCTGGCCGAGCGTTGCGAGATCCAGGTTTCCTACGCGATCGGTGTTGCCCAGCCTACGTCGATCTCGTTGAACACCTTCGGCACCGGCAAAATCAGCGACGACAAAATCGTCAAACTGGTTCGCGAAATCTTCGACCTGCGTCCGTACGCAATCACCACCATGCTCGACCTGCTGCACCCGATGTACCAGGAAACTGCAGCGTACGGCCACTTCGGTCGCACCCCGCAAACCAAGACTGTGGGCGAAGACACTTTCACCACCTTCACCTGGGAAAAAACCGACCGCGCCGACGACCTGCGTCTGGCTGCCGGCCTGTAAGACTTCCCCGGCGGTACCAAAAGCCCTGCACGGTTCGCCGTGCGGGGCTTTTTATTGGCTGGCGCGCGGGACGGTGGCGCGGCCTTCGCGAGCAAGCCCGCTCCCACGAGGGAAAACGGTCAAATGTGGGTGCGAGCCTGCTCGCGATGAGGCCAGCCGAGTCACCCTGCAACACCAGGCAAAACACCCGCCCTGTCCGCCCGCAAATACAGACTAGCCTTCAAGCATTCCACTTGAGCAAGGACGCTCACGATGCTGCTGCGCCTGTTGTGTGTTTTGTTCCTGACCTTCACCTGCCTGAGTTCAAACGCCGCCGACTGCCCTGACTGGCCGCCCGCCCGCGCCCTGGACGAAATCACCGCCCTGCAAAAACAGATCGACCTCTGGGACGACAGCTATCACCGCGACGGTCGCTCGTTGGTCGCCGACGACATCTACGATCAGTCCGGTGCGCAATTGATCCGGTGGCGGCAGTGTTTCGACCTGCCATTGCCACCCGAGCCATTGCGAACGGCCGGCGGCAAGGTTGCCCATCCCATCGCCCACACCGGCCTGGAAAAATTGCGCGACGCTCGGGCTGTCGAAGGCTGGCTGCGTGATCGCACGGACGTCTGGGTACAACCCAAGGTCGACGGCGTGGCCGTGACGCTGATTTATCGGCGCGGCTCTCTGCATCAAGCCATCAGTCGCGGTGACGGCGTGAACGGGCAGGACTGGACTGCTTCGGCGCAGTTGATTCCCGCCATCCCCGGGCAACTGACGCAACCGGTGGACGTGCTGGTGCAGGGCGAACTCTATTGGCGCCTGACAGACCATGTGCAAGCCCGCGCCGGCGGGGTCAATGCGCGCTCTGCGGTCGCCGGGCTGATGGCCCGCAAGTCACTCGCCCCCGAGCAAGCCGCCGGTATCGGACTGTTTATCTGGGACTGGCCGCAAGGCCCGGCCAGTCTGCCTGATCGTCTCGCTGCGCTGGATAAGCTGGGTTTACCAGACACGGCGCCGTACAGCCAACCGATCCAGACCTTGGCCGATGCCGAACATTGGCGCAATCACTGGTATCGCTCGCCGCTGCCCTTTGCCAGCGACGGCGTTGTCCTTCGCCAGAGCGAGCGTCCTTCAGGCGAGCGCTGGAGCGCGAAAACACCTTACTGGGCCGTCGCCTGGAAATACCCTTTTGCTCAAGCGCTGGCCGAGGTACGAACCGTCGACTTCAAGATTGGACGAACCGGACGGATCACACCGGTGCTGGAGCTGACGCCGGTGACGCTCGATGACCGGCAGATCAAGCGTGTCAGCGTCAGCTCCCTGCGACGCTGGGAGGAGCTGGATATCCGCCCCGGCGATCAGGTGTCCATCAGCCTTGCGGGGCTGACCATCCCACGACTCGACAACGTCGTCCTGCGTGCCACGGAACGCGCCGATTTGAACGTGCCCATGGCGGCCGACTTTCATCATTTGAGCTGTTGGCAGCCGACGACGCCGGGCTGCGAACGCCAATTTCTCGCTAGATTGAGCTGGCTCAGCGGCAAACACGGGCTAGCCTTGCCACATGTCGGTCCTGGCACATGGGAGAAACTTTTAGAAACAGGCCGCCTGAATGGGCTGCTGGATTGGTTGACCTTCGATGCCCAAGAGCTTGCTACCATTCGCGGCTTTGGCGAACGCCGCAGTGCTCGTCTGGCAAACAGTTTCAACAGCGCCCGCCAACGCCCTTTCAGTCGCTGGTTAAAAGCGCTGGGGTTGCCGCCGACTGGCCAGGCACAGCTGGGTGATTCCTGGCAGCCACTGGCGCAACGCACCACTGAACAATGGCAGGCTGAAGCCGGCATTGGCCCCGGACGCGCGGCGCAGTTGAGCGCCTTTTTTCGCGACCCGCAGGTCCTGGCCCTGAGCGAAACATTACGTGCTGCCGGGATTGAAGGCTTTTAAATGCCGGTGACACCGCTGGCCTGGGAACCCATAGGGGCAGACAGGCTCAAACGCCCATCGCTACATCGACACGATTGCCCTAGCACCTGGAGCTTTTATGAAATTTCTTTCACCGCTCGCCCTGTTGACCCTTTGCAGCGTGATGGCCGCGCCCCTGATGGCCGCCGAAGAAGCCCCGGGGCTGACCGGTTGCGCCGCCAAGAAACAGGGCATCATCAATCAGATCGAACTGGCCAAATCCCACGGCAACGCCGATCAACAAGCTGGCCTCGAAACAGCCTTGAACGAAGTCACCGCGCATTGCACCGATGCTTCGTTAAAGAAGGAGCGCGAAAACAAGGTGCTGGATGCCAAGCATGAAGTCAGCAAGCGTCAGGCCGATCTCGACAAGGCCATGAAGAAAGGCGACCCCGACAAGATCAACAAGCGCAAAGACAAACTTGCCGAATCCCGCAAGGAATTGCAGGACGCGCTGGATGAATTGGATAAATAAGCAGGGGTAAAGACTTGAGATTCGAGTCCGGCTTCACGCGACCATCGCGCGCAAGCTCGCTCCCACAGTTGATCGCATCGCCCTGTGGGAGCGAGCTTGCTCGCGATGGCGTCAGCCGGAACACGGCAAATCAATGATCGCGAAACTGCTTATGGCACGCACTGCAGGCATCTTCGACCTTCTGCACCGCTGGCCCGAGATTGCTGGCCTTGTAAGGCTGGACCTTGCTGGCGATCACCAATTCACCGGTGGCGGCCTCAAGGTTGCGGGCCATTTCCTGGAAACGTGCCTGCTGCTGCCACACATTGTCCTTGGCGCTGGTGTGATCTTCTTCGCGCACCTGCGGGAAATGCTTCCACGGCTCATGGGACAAGGCGTCAAGTTTTTCGGCGCCTTCGGCGAATTTCGGGCCGTCAAACGGGATGCGGCCGCGCAACATGCCGCCCAGGTCTTCGCCGGTCTTGAGCATCTGCTTGAAGATCGCCTTGCGTTGACCCAGTGGCGAATTCGGGTCGACACCGCCGCACGCAGACAACGTCAGGCAGGCCAGCAATACAACAGAAAGTCTTTTAAGAGTCATGGTGGCTTCAGGTCACGGGAACGGCGGCCAGTATCCTCGCGTCATCGACAAAGACCAATAGCCCTATTATCAATACGGGTTGTTTGAGCGCATGGAGCACTCAGGCGACCGGCAAAGGAATTACTCCATGAACAGCCGTTTCAAGGCATGGCGCCCGCGCCTGGCCTGGACCCTTCCGATGGTGGCCGTGCTCGCTGGCTGCACCGGCGGCGAAAATACCCCACCGAAAACCCATGCATTGGCGACTTACTCCAGCGCCACATGGGAAGCACTGCCAGCCGTGTCCGACAGCGACCTCGTCGCCGGTTTCGGTTCGTGGCGCAGCGCCTGCACCCGACTCAAGGCTGACCCGGTCTGGGGGGCGACCTGCGCGGCGGCGGCCAATGTGCCGCAAACCGCCGATGGCATTCGCGGTTTTCTCAAACAGAACCTCGACGTCTACGGCCTGCGTGCCGCCAATGACAACCCCAACGGTTTGATCACCGGCTATTACGAGCCGGTCTACCCCGGCAGCCTGACCCCAACCACCGCCGCCAATATTCCGGTGTACGGCGTCCCCGACGACATGATCATTGTCTCGCTGGACAGCATTTACCCCGAGCTCAAGGGCAAACGCCTGCGCGGGCGCCTCGAAGGGCGCGTGCTCAAGCCTTACGACGATGCGGCGACCATTGAAACCAAAGGGGTCAAGGCCCCCGTTGTGGCCTGGCTGACCGACCCGATGAACCTGCAATTCCTGCAAATCCAGGGTTCGGGCCGTGTTCAGCTCGACGATGGTCGCCAGTTGCGCATCGCTTACGCCGACCAGAATGGCCATCCGTATCGGCCGATTGGCCGCTGGCTGGTCGAGCAGGGAGAACTGAAGAAAGAAGACGTGACCATGGGCGCGATCAGCAAGTGGGCCAAGGCCAACCCGACGCGCATTCCGGAACTGCTGGGCAGCAACCCGAGCTATGTGTTTTTCACCCGCAACCCGGACAGCAACGAAGGTCCTCGCGGCTCGCTGAACGTACCGTTGACCGCCGGCTACAGCGCGGCAGTGGATCGCAAAGTGATTCCGCTCGGCAGTCTGTTGTGGCTATCGACCACCAAACCGGACGGCACCGCATTGGTAAGGCCGGTCGCTGCACAGGACACCGGTGGCGCGATTGCCGGCGAAGTTCGGGCGGACTTGTTCTGGGGCACCGGCGAAGCGGCCGGGCAACTGGCCGGGGACATGAAGCAGCAAGGGCAAATCTGGATGCTGTGGCCCAAAGGCGCGGCACTGCCACAAGTGCCGCAGGTGGCGGATGCGGTTAAAGCCAATCCGTGAATCTGGCTTCGCCGTCGGAACGCCTCTTCGCGAGCAAGCCCGCTCCCACAGTAGAACTGCGGTGAATACTAATTTTGTATACACCGCAAACCCTGTGGGAGCGGGCTTGCTCCGGGCGGCGTTCCGACGAAGAGGTCAGCAAAATCACCAAAGCTCTGTCAGACCGACACCACAAAGAAACTCACAATCAACCCCATCCCCACAAACCACACCAGCGACCGCAACACCGCCCAGTCCGCCAGGTAGCAAATGATGTACAGCAGCCGACTGGTGATAAACAGCACCGCCAGTACATTGACCGTCACCAACTGCGCCGTGCCCACCAGATGCGCCACGAGCACCGCCGCCGCGAACGCCGGAGTCACTTCAAAACTGTTCAGTTGCGCCGCATGCGCGCGCCGGGCCAAACCATTCAGAGACTCGAGAAAGTCCCGGGGGTCATGGTTGTCCTTCAGACCGTAGCCGCCAGTAGCCTTGGCAACGCCCGTGCAAATGTAAGGCAGGAAGATCGCGATCAAAATGCACCACAGAGCAACCGTCATAACGCAGTCCTTTTTCAGTTTTAGAAATTCGGGGTCCAGTCAAAACTTCATCACCAACATGCCGATCAGCACCAGCCCACAGGCTAAGAGCCGTGGCCGGCCGAAAGGTTCTTTCAGGTAACGCATACCGAACAGCACCACCAGAATCACGCTGATCTCACGCAACGCCGCCGCCTCGGCAATCGAACCCAACTGCATCGCCCACAGCACCAGAGCGTAGCTGAACAGCACGCAAAATCCGACCGTGAGCCCCAGCCGCCATTGCTCGCGCCAGAACAACATGAACGCCGGCCGCTTGCGCACCAGCGCCAATAAAGGAAACGGCCAGGCGCTGAGCAACGTGACCCAGACCAGGTAATCCAGCGGATGCGACCAGCGCCGCAACGCCTGTCCATCGATAAAGGTGTAGCAACCGATGCACAGGCCGATCAGCGCCACCACCGGCAGCATCGACCACGGTAACCGTGCACCGCCGCCGCCCTGCCACAGCAGGCAGAGCATGCCGAACGGGATCAGCAGAATGCCGAAGATCTGCTGATCGGTCAGCACTTCCCCGGCAAAGATCAGCGTCAGGGCCAGCACCACCAACGGCGACAACCCGCGCATCAGCGGATAGACCAAACCGAGATCGCCGACCCGATAGGCCTGAATCAGCAGGTAGCGATAGAGCAACTCGAACGCCGCCGACGCGAGGATCCACGGCCAGATGTCTATCGGCGGCACGTTCACGAACGCCAGCATCAGCGCGACAAACAGCAGGGCCACGCTGTCCATGCACGCCACCACCAGCAGCCGCTCGGCGCTGAACTTGATCAGGGTATTCCACGCTGCGTGCAACAGCGCCGCCACCAACACCAACGCTGTTGCAAGCACGGCACACTCCTTTTTGTTGAGCGCTCGCCCTTAGGGAGCGGATGGATAATTGATTCGCCATATGTCAGCAGCTGTTTATACTGCAAGCGACCACGCCGCACTCAGTTGCGCACAGACTAATTCCAATAATTCCTGCCATCGCCCGCACTCTTCGAGAACGGTCATCGGCCTGCGTATGCCTGATCACAGCGTCAAGACTACCGACAGAGACCTTGCGCATGCCACTCGCCTTGTTTGCACTCGCTGTTGCCGCTTTCGGCATCGGCACCACTGAATTCGTCATCATGGGCTTGCTGCCCGATGTGGCCCGCGACCTCGCCGTGAGCATTCCCGACGCCGGCCTGCTGATCACCGGCTACGCACTGGGCGTGGTATTTGGCGCGCCGATCCTTGCGATCGGCACCGCCAACATGCCGCGCAAAGCCACGCTGCTGGGCATGACGCTGATGTTCATTGTCGGCAACGTGCTGTGTGCGCTGGCGCCCAATTACGCCACGCTGATGGCCGCGCGCGTGGTCACCGCGCTCTGTCATGGCGCGTTCTTCGGCATTGGTTCAGTGGTTGCCGCCGGCCTGGTCGCGCCGAACAAACGGGCGCAGGCAATCGCCATGATGTTCACCGGCCTGACCCTGGCCAACGTGCTCGGCGTGCCGTTGGGCACGGCACTCGGGCAATACGCCGGCTGGCGCTCGACGTTCTGGGCGGTGTCGGTGATTGGTGTGATCGCGGCCATTGCCCAGTGGGTCTGGTTGCCGAAGGACATCGCGATGGACAAGGCCAACCTTGCCAGCGAGTTCAAAGTGCTGGGCAAGGTCAACGTGCTATTGGCGCTAGGCATGAGCGTGCTGGCGTCGACCAGTCTGTTCAGCGTGTTCACCTACATCGCGCCGATCCTGCAGGACATCACCGGCGTCAGCCCCCATGGCGTGACCCTGATGCTGCTGTTGTTCGGCGTCGGATTGACCGCCGGCAGCATGCTCGGCGGCCGTCTGGCGGACAGTCGTCTGCTGCCTTCACTGGTCGGCATGGCGCTGGCGGTACTGGTGGTGCTGGCGGCGTTCAGCCAGACCAGTCATTCGGTGATTCCAGCGGCAATTACCCTGGTGCTGTGGGGGATTTTCGCCTTCGCCCTGTGCCCGATCCTGCAACTGCTGATCATCGATCAGGCCCATGAAGCGCCGAACCTCGGTTCGACGCTGAACCAGAGCGCCTTCAACCTTGGCAACGCGGCGGGTGCGTGGATCGGCGGGTTGGTGGTTGCCAGCGGCGCGGACCTGGCGGACTTGCCGTGGACCGGCGCACTCGTCAGCGGCCTGACCGTGTTGACTGCGCTGTTCTATATCTACCTGCAACGGCGCGGTGTCACTGCGCCGCAGTTGAATCCGCCAGCGCAGTGACCACCTGTTTCTCGATATCCTTTTCGTCCGCTCCGCGTCCGAAATGCTTGAGGTAGCGGCCCTGGCTATCGAGTAAAAACAGAATGGTCGAGTGGTCCATCATGTATTGCCCGGGTTTGTCGCCGTAGGGCACTTTCTTGTAATACACGTGGTAGGCGTCGGTGATGCGCACGATGTCTTGCGCCGAGCCGGTCAGCCCGATGAAGTTGCTGGCGAAGTAATTGACGTAGGTCTTGAGTTTTTCCGGGGTGTCGCGCTCCGGGTCGACCGTGACGAAAACCGGCTGCACCTTGAGGCCTTGCTGCTGTTGCAGTTGGCGGCTGATGCGGGCCATTTTCGCCAGGTCCGTGGGGCAGATGTCCGGGCAGGTCAGGAAGCCGAAGTACAACAACACCGGCTCACCGAAACTGCGCTCGGTGACCCGCTGGCCATTCTGATTGGTCAACTGGAACGGCCCGCCGATGTCCGTGCGGGTCGCCGCCGTCGTACTGGCCGCCAGCCCCAGCACCAGCAGCGCCACTAGCCATTTCATCGTTCAATACCCTCCCGAATACGTCAGCGCCAGGCCCACCAGGTCAGACACCTGACCGGCTTCTTTCTGGGTGCCGGCCGACAGCCCGAGCTTGAGTTGGCCGGTGATGTTGTAGGTCAGGCTCAACTCGTTGAGGTAGTCCTGGTGATCCGCGCCCACCGTCGACTGGCGATGCTTGTCGGTGCGGGTCGCGCCCACCGCCCATTGACCGAAATCGAAGGTCAGCGAGGTAGTCAGGTAGCGCGTGTCGTTGCCCTGGATCGCGTCTTCGTTATCGACGTCGGCGAATTCGATGAAGGGCACGATATCGAAATAACGCCCGGCCAGTGTCGGCTCTAAGTCTGTGCTCGGCGCAAAGGCCCAGACATAACGGGCCGAGGCCACTTTGACGGTTTCATCGGCGGCGGGACCGGACGGCGGACCGCTTTGCACCACGTCCTCGCCCTGGGCGTTGAACATGTAGCCCACCTGCATTTCCAGGAACGGGATCGCCGGGATCGCCAGCCAGTTCACCGACAGTGCGTAAGAGTCGAGCTTGCCGGTATTGGAAGGCCCGCCATCGGAACGCTGCAGCTTTTCGCCATGGCGGAAATAAGGCCGGCCCAGGAACGAGTTGTCAGCGGTGTAGACGCTGACATTGGGTTCGATCATGCCCAGTTGCTGATCGAAAAACCGGTACGCCACCGTGCCGCCGAGCATGCCGTCGAGGTCGTAGGTGCTGACGAAATCCGAGGTGTAGAGCCCCGGCGCCTGGTCCGCCGCGCGCCCGAAGGGCACGTGATACTTGCCGACCATAAACGCCGAGTTGGCGTTGTTCTGGTAATAGTTGAGGTCGTTGATCACCAGGCCCACGTCTTCGAAAAAACGCTTCTGCCCAGGCTGCGGACCGGCGATAGGGTTGATCTCGGTGGACAGTTGAATCTGCTGATCGTGGGTAAAACGAAAATAGAAGGTGCTGTTGATGTCCGGGTAGGCATCCGAGCTGTTGCGATTGCCACCCTGGGGCGAGTCGGCATGCACATGGTCGAACTGAAACGTCGCGTCGTAATCCATGCCGACGTTCGGGTATTGCCCGTCATCGGCCAGCGCCGCCGGCGCGGTACACACCGATCCCAGCAACAGAACAGCCAAACGATAATTGCTCATGGTGGCCCCCTTACTTGATCAGCGGCTTGACCAGCGGGCTGGACGTTTTCGGGTCTTGCCCGGTGTTGCGCAGGAAGGCGCACAACTGGTTGTTTTCACCGTAAATACCACCCAGCGGTTCGAGCTTGACCGCTTGCTCGTAGTCCTCGGGCTTGACCACCTGAATCGCCTGCATCATGCCGCCGTCCTCGTGTTCGAGGATGTGGCAGTGGTAGACGAACTTGCCGAGGATGACCGGGTCGCGAAACGGTATGCGCACGGTGATCGAGCCCGTCGCCGGGATGAACACATTGTCGCGGTAGCCGCTGAAGGGCACCGGTTTGCCGTTGATCTCGGTGACCTGAAAGTCCACCTGGTGGATGTGAAACTGGTGCAGTTCCTGCGACGGGTTCAGCAGCCGCCACTCTTCGACATCACCGAGCTTGACCGTGGTGTTGACCTTGTCCAGCTCAAACCGGGTGCCGTTGATGAGAAAGGCATTGGGGTCGGTGGCCGAATCCTGGAAGACGAACTGCCGGGTCTTGTTCACCGCCTCCTTGCTGAAATCCTCGGCGGGCGGGTAGGCGCTGGTGATCTGCCGGGTCGCCACGCGCTCGCCGCTGGAGCGCAGGATCGCCAATTTGGCCGCCGGGTATTGATCGCCCGCCGGTCCGGTATTGGCGGCTTCCATCACGATATCGTGCGTCCCCGCCGCCGGCCCGACCACCAACACACTGAAGCGCGCCGACGGGCCGATCAGCACTTGATCATCGTCCACCCGACGCGTCACGGTGTTGCCGTCGCGCGACAGGATCTGCATCGACTGGCCGTCGATGCGAATCCGGAAATACTGGTTGGCGGCGATGTTGATGAAATGCCACAGCTGGGTTTCGCCGGGCTTGATGTCGATGGTCGGCACTTCCTGACCATTGATGGTGCGGATCGACGGGGCGCTGGTGATGATTTCGCTGGCGACCTTGCCGGTCAGGGTTTTCTGGAAATTGCGCAGCACCAGCACCTGTTCCTTGATGCCCTTGAGCTCGGGGAACGGGTCGAGCATGCCGTCGACCAGAATCGGCCCGGCAATCCCGGCCGACACCTGACGCTGCGAACCGCCGTGGAAATGGCTGTGATACCAGTAGGCACCGGGGCTGTGATCCTTCGGCAACTTGACGTTGTACTGCGCCACTTCATGGGGCTGGGTCATGCGAAAGATATTGTCGCCTTCGTCCAGCGGCGACACGGTCATGCCATGGAAATGCAGGTTGGTGATCTCGTCCATGCGGTTGTCCAGGCTAATCGCCATGACTCCGCCGGGGCGCGTGCGAATCAGCGGCGAATCGTAATCACCGTTGAACACCAGCGACACATAACGCTCGTTCCCGACATTGACCTGCTGCTCGGCGGCCGTCAGCGTCGCGTGGGTCACGCCGCTGGCGTCGTAGGAAAATTCGGGGTTCTGTCGCAGGGGCTGGGAGGCCGGCTCGTTGGCGGTCTGGGTCGCGCAACCGGCGAGTGCAAGGGCAACCGCACTCACGCAGAGTGCAAACGGGCGGACGCTGAAAGCTCTGGGCATGATTGCAACCTTCAATGGCTTGACCCGGGACTACACACATAGTCCGACTGTCCGTTGCCGAAGGTGCTTTCGACGCCACCGCACACGACGCAAAGCCATGTCTGGCATGGCTTTGCGTCGTGTGCGTGCAACTTTTGCAGTGTAGATCAGGTCTGAGGCCGCGCAAGTAAGAGCGAATCCATCCTATTTGCAGTCAACGCCCCAGCAAGGCCCGAGCTTGCGCCCAGTGGCAGGCCAAGCCCCGCTGACTATTCTTTGAGCTTGCGCGGATCGGGCGGCTGATCGGCGTCCTGCTTCGGCGGCCCGCTTTCACTGCGAATCTGCGCATGGCTGATCAGCGCGAAGATAAAGCTGCCGCCGATGATGTTGCCCGCCAGCGTCGGCCCGGCGAACACCAGCCAGAAATCCTTCCACGGCAACTCGCCAGCAAACACCAGGTACGACACCTCGGCCGAACCGACCACGATGTGGGTGAAGTCCCCCAGCGCCATGAGGTAGGTGATGAGGATGATGATCCACATCTTGGCGCTCTCCATGGACGGAATCATCCAGACCATGGTGGCGATCATCCAGCCGGAAATAATGCCTTTGGCGAACATCTGGCTGGCGTCGTTCTCCATGATCTTGCGCCCGATGTCGAGGAAGGCCAGGTCGGTCTTGGTGTCGAAAATAGGCAGGTGCAGCATGACGTAAGCCACCAGCAAAGTGCCGCACAGGTTGCCGAACAACACCACCGCCCACAACCGTATCAAGCGACCGAAGTTGTTCAGGGTGGGTTTGGTCATGACCGGCAGCACAGCCGTCAGGGTGTTTTCGGTAAACAACTGCTGACGGGCGAGGATCACCGCGAGAAACCCGGCGCAATAGCCGAAGCTGGCGATCACTTTGAAACCTTCGCCGTCCGGCAGGCGGGAATTGAGTAACCCCATCGCCATCAGCGACAGGCCCATGGTCAGGCCAGCCGCCAGTGCCGACCACCATAAAGCAGCCACACTGCGTTCGAGTTCCTGATCACCCTGGGTGCGGATGATTTCGTGCAGTACCGCCGCGCGTGGCGGCTGGCTTTTATCGACCTCGTGCTTCTCCTTCGCGGAGAGGTTCGGGGTCTTGCCGTCTTTTTGCGTGTCCATAGCGTTCCTGAACCGGTGGTGTGTCATGTAGCTACGACACGTTCGGCTCGGCGCTGTTCACTGGTCAGTTAAATCACTGGCGAAGATCGACCGCCTTCGCGAGCAAGCCCACTCCCACAGGATCTGTGGCGTTCACAAATTCATTGTGGGAGCGACGGTGCGACGATTCGACTTGCTCGCGAAGGGCGCACCGCCGATCTCATTCGCTGAGAGCGTCATCCTGAAACTGGTCTTTGACGTATTTGATCTCGGTTCGGCCGTGCGGCGCCGGCAAGCCGTCTTCACCCAGATTCACGAAGACCATTCTCTCGACGGTCAGAATGCTTTTGCGAGTGATCTTGTTGCGCACTTCGCAGGTCAGGGTGATCGAGGTCCGACCGAACTCGGTGGCCGTGATGCCCAGCTCGATGATGTCGCCCTGGCGCGAGGCGCTGACGAAGTTGATTTCGGAAATGTACTTGGTCACCACACGCTGGTTGCCGAGCTGGACGATGGCATAAATCGCCGCTTCTTCGTCGATCCAGCGCAGAAGGCTACCGCCGAACAGCGTGCCGTTGGGGTTGAGGTCTTCGGGTTTTACCCATTTGCGGGTGTGGAAGTTCATGTTCACTCCTGAGCGTCTTGCCGAATGATGGGGGGCATCATGGCAGAGCACTTCCTTAAGCTCTATCAAGCATCGCCTATGGCCTCGATTACCGTTCGGACATTGACTGACAGAAACGCTTTAGTAGATGAGATTAGCCCGCTATAATCGCCCCCGTTTCAAAACGGTAGCTTTTCAATGCTAGCGTTTTCCCGCCACCTGTCCGAGGGGCGCTGCAGCAGGTCAAACCTGTCAGGCTCGGATGGGGCGTTGCCAGGTCGTCATCGACCCGACACTAAACGCACAACGGCGCCCATTCGCATACATTACGAATGGAGGCTCTTCATGAGCGCTGTCATCACGCCTGCAGATTTTACCGATTACAAAGTCGCCGACATGTCCCTGGCTGCCTGGGGTCGTCGCGAAACCATCATCGCCGAATCCGAAATGCCAGCCCTGATGGGTCTGCGCCGCAAGTACGCCGGTGAGCAACCGCTCAAGGGCGCGAAGATTCTCGGCTGCATCCACATGACCATTCAGACTGCCGTGCTGATCGAAACCCTGGTTGCCCTGGGTGCCGAAGTGCGTTGGTCGTCCTGCAATATTTTCTCGACTCAAGACCAGGCCGCTGCTGCTATCGCCGCTGCCGGCATCGCGGTTTACGCCTGGAAAGGCGAGACCGAAGAAGAGTACGAGTGGTGCCTGGAGCAAACCATCCTCAAAGATGGCGCGCCTTGGGATGCCAACATGATCCTCGACGACGGCGGCGACCTGACCGAGCTGCTGCACAAGAAATACCCGGCCGAGCAGTTTGACTTCGACATCGTAGATGAAGAATTCCTGACCGTTGGCTTCACGAATCTTTGCGAATTCGTTGCCGCGCCCATCGTAACGAG
>NZ_JBNNWE010000123.1:0-14753 GCF_050280905.1 Pseudomonas sp. NPDC086278 | reverse complement strand
CAGTCACCATTTTCGGCCCGGACTTTCCATTCGCGTTCGACGACTGGATCGAACACCCGGCTGGCCTGGGCAGCATTCCCGAGCACAATCATGGCGCCGAAGTAGCCATCGTCGGCGGTGGTATCGCCGGTCTGGTGGCCGCTTATGAGTTGATGAAACTGGGCCTCAAGCCGGTCGTCTACGAAGCCTCGAAAATGGGCGGCCGCCTGCGCTCACAGGCATTCAACGGCGCGGAAGGCATCATCGCCGAGCTCGGCGGCATGCGTTTCCCGGTGTCGTCCACCGCGTTTTATCACTACGTCGACAAGCTCGGCCTCGAGACCAAGCCCTTCCCGAACCCGCTGACGCTCGCTTCGGGCAGCACCGTGATCGACATCGAAGGCAAAACCCATTACGCGCAGAAACTGGCGGACCTGCCTGCGCTGTTCCAGGAAGTGGCTGACGCGTGGGCGGATGCACTGGAGGCCGGCTCGCAATTCGCCGACATCCAGCAAGCCATTCGCGACCGCGACGTGCCACGCCTCAAAGACCTGTGGAACACCCTGGTTCCGCTGTGGGACGACCGCACCTTCTACGATTTCGTCGCCACCTCCAAAGCCTTCGCCAAGCTCTCGTTCCATCACCGCGAAGTGTTCGGCCAAGTCGGTTTCGGCACCGGCGGCTGGGACTCGGACTTCCCGAACTCGATGCTGGAAATCTTCCGCGTGGTCATGACCAACTGCGACGATCACCAGCATTTGGTGGTCGGCGGCGTCGAACAAGTGCCGCTGGGCATCTGGCGCCATGTGCCGGAACGCTGCGTGCATTGGCCGCAAGGCACCAGCCTCAGTTCATTGCACCGAGGCGCCCCGCGCTCCGGCGTGAAGAAAATCGCCCATGCGCCAGACGGCCGTTTCACCGTCACCGACAACTATGGCGACACCCGCGAATACGCCGCCGTCCTGACCACGTGCCAGAGCTGGCTGCTGACCACCCAGATCGAATGCGACGAAACCCTGTTCTCGCAAAAGATGTGGATGGCCCTCGACCGCACGCGCTACATGCAATCGTCGAAAACCTTCGTGATGGTTGATCGCCCGTTCTGGAAGGACAAAGACCCACAAACCGGCCGCGACGTGATGAGCATGACCCTCACCGATCGCCTGACCCGTGGCACTTATCTGTTCGACAACGGCGACGACAAACCCGGCGTGATTTGCCTGTCGTACTCGTGGATGAGCGACGCGTTGAAAATGCTCCCGCATCCGGTGGAAAAGCGCGTGAAGCTGGCGCTGGACGCCTTGAAGAAGATCTACCCGAAAGTCGACATCGCCGCGCGAATCATTGGCGACCCGATCACCGTGTCGTGGGAAGCCGATCCGCATTTCCTCGGAGCGTTCAAAGGCGCCCTGCCCGGCCATTACCGCTACAACCAACGCATGTACGCGCACTTCATGCAGGACGACATGCCGGCCGAGCAACGCGGGATTTTCATCGCCGGCGACGACGTTTCATGGACGCCGGCCTGGGTTGAAGGCGCGGTGCAGACCTCGCTCAACGCGGTGTGGGGCATCATGAAACACTTCGGCGGTGAAACTCACGCCGAGAACCCGGGTCCAGGAGATGTGTTCAACGAGATCGGTCCGATCGCCCTGCCCGAGTAAGAGGAATCCGAAATGCGCGTAGCCCTTTACCAATGTCCACCGCTGCCCCTGGACGTCGCCGGCAATCTGCAACGCCTGCATCAGCTTGCACTGGAAGCCAAAGGCGCCGATTTGCTGGTGCTGCCGGAGATGTTCCTGACCGGTTACAACATCGGCAGCGATGCCGTCAGCGTCCTCGCCGAGGTGCACAACGGTGAATCGGCGCAACAGATTGCGCGCATTGCCAAGAGTGCCGGAATCGCCATTTTGTATGGCTACCCCGAGCGCACCGAGGACGGCCGGATCTACAACTCGGTGCAGTTGATCGACGCCCACGGCGAACGCCTGTGCAACTACCGCAAGACTCACCTGTACGGCGAACTCGACCATTCGATGTTCAGCGCCGGCGGTGATGATTTCCCGCTGGTGGAACTCAATGGCTGGAAGCTTGGCTTGCTGATTTGCTACGACATAGAGTTCCCGGAAAACGCCCGGCGTCTGGCCCTGGCCGGCGCCGAGCTGATTCTGGTGCCGACGGCAAACATGATTCCCTACGACTTCATCGCCGACGTCACTGTCCGTGCCCGCGCCTTCGAAAACCAGTGTTACGTGGCCTATGCCAATTACTGCGGCAACGAAGGCGACATCCACTATTGCGGCCAAAGCAGCATTGCCGCGCCGGATGGCAGTCGCATCGCCCAGGCCGGTCTGGATGAAGCGCTGATTGTCGGTGAGCTGGATCGTCAGTTGATGGTCGACTCCCGGGCCGACACTCGTTACTTCCTCGATCGTCGGCCGGAGCTTTACGACGACCTTAGCAAGCGCTGAGCCCCTGTAATCCGCTAGCATTGGCGCTTCTCTGTTCTGGAAGTGCTCATGCCTGCGCTGAATTCCCCCCGCCCCCACACTGAAACCCTGGCCAATGGCTTGCGGGTAACGTTGCGTCATGCCCCGAATCTGAAGCGTTGCGCGGCGGTGTTGCGGGTTGCGGCGGGCAGTCACGACGTGCCGCTGGCGTGGCCGGGCCTGGCGCATTTTCTTGAGCATTTGCTGTTTCTCGGCACCGAGCGCTTTGCTGGCAACGAAGGGCTGATGGCCTACGTGCAGGGCCATGGCGGCCAAGTGAATGCGCGGACCAGCGAGCGCACCACCGACTTCTTTTTCGAACTGGCGCCGCAGGCGTTTGCCGGTGGGCTGGAGCGTCTGTCAGACATGCTCGCCCATCCGCGTATGAATACCGACGATCAGTTGCGCGAACGGGAAGTGCTGCAGGCGGAATTTGTCGCCTGGTCGCAGGACGCGGCAGCTCAACGGCAATTGGCGTTGTTTAACGGCCTTTCGCCTGCTCATCCGTTGCGCGGGTTTCATGCCGGTAATCGCGACAGCCTGCCGGTGCCACAGCCTGAGTTTCAGCAAGCCCTGCGGGATTTCCATCAACAGTTTTATCAAACCGGGCAAATGACCCTGAGCCTGGTCGGCCCGCAGAGCATCGAGCAGTTGCGCGAGATGGCCCAGCGCTTCGGCGCCGCGATTCGCTCCGGGCACACCGTCCCGCAACAAGCGCCCACGGCATTGCTCGACGCGGCAAAAAACACTTGCCCACAGGCGAGCGAGCGACGACTTGATCTGCTGTTCGCGTTCGAAAGCCTGCCCGACGCCGGCCGCGAAGCCCTGGCGTTTCTGTGCCATTGGTTGAACGCCGCGAAGCCTGGCGGGCTGTTGGCGACGTTGCGGGAAGAGCGATTGGCGGACAACTTGAAAGCGGCGCCGCTCTATCAGTTCGCCGGGCAAGCCCTGTTGCACATCGAATTCATCACAACCGCAGCCGAGACCGCGCTGCGCGAGCGGCTGCTGGATTGGCTGGGTTTCTTCGCCGCCCACCCAGACTGGGCCGACCTGCGCGAAGAGTACGCCGCCCTGCTGCAACGCCAGCAGCAATTCAGCGGCGCCTTGCAACAGGCCCAGCGGGACAGCGAACAGCTGGAACCCGGCTTGTCTGGACAAGGCGTTGAAGCGCTGAAATACATCCTGACCGAAATGGGCGCTGTGGATAACTTCAGCGGCGACTGGAAACTGCCAACCCCCAATCCGTTTTTGCGCACCGAAGCGCCCGCCGCCAATGCCGGCCTGATTCGCGGGCAGACCAGCAAACACCGGGGCCTGCGGACATTCGCTCAGGACCGATCACGCAGCCGCCGAGAAAGCTCGCCGATGCAGTTCAGCCAAGCGTTGCCGGACACCGGCGACGAAGGCGCGATCTACCTGCGCTGGCGCCTCGATGCCAGGCCTGAAGCGACACTGCAGGCGCGTCTGGAACACCGTCTACAGCTGCTGCGCGAAGAAGCCAGTCAGGCGGGCGTCGATGTGTGCTTCAGTGCCTCAGGCAATGAATGGCTGCTGAAATTGACGGGGCTGCAAGCGCCGATGCCGAGTGTTCTCGAACAGACGCTGAAGGAACTGACGACAGCTGATGCCGGGTTTTCAGACGAGCCAGCGCCCAGCGTCGCGTTGATGCCGATCAAGCAATTGCTGAAGGCGCTGCCTGAGCAATACCTCGAGCGCCGCGCAGAATCCGCTGATCTGCAGCAGTTGTGGGCCAGCGCGCGGTGGGACGGGATGGCGGCAGGTCTGTCAGTACAGACGCAAGCGGCGATGGGTTTGGCGCTGAGCCGCGTTCCCGGCGCTGCGGCTGCTGATTTGCCGCTGCCCAACGCCATCAATTCGCAGCGTCTGTGGAGCCTGATCGACACAGGCTCCAGCGAGCACGCGCTGTTGCTGTTGTGCCCGACGGCCACACCGGACCTCGACGACGAAGCGGCCTGGCGCCTGCTGGCGCACCTGTGCCAAACGCCGTTTTACCAGCGCCTGCGCGTTGAGTTGCAGGTGGGTTATGCCGTGTTCAGCGCGCTGCGTCAGCTTCATGGGCAAGCCGCGATTGTGTTTGGCGTGCAATCGCCCGGCGTCGCGCCTGCGGATTTGCTGCAACACATTGAACACTTCCTGAGCGAGCTGCCGGCAATGCTCGAAGGCATCGACGCTGCAGAGTTCGCTGGCCAGCGGCAGTCCTTAGCCGATCAATTCGAAAGTGCCGTGCTGCCGACCTCTCAGGCTGCCGAACTGCTCTGGCAGGGCAAGCTGGCAGGCCACTCGTCGGATTATCTGCAACGTTTGGCTCTCGCCATCCTGTCCGTCGACCGTGAAGCGCTGCTGGCTGCCGCACGCCGATTGATTCAAGCCGAGGGTGGCTGGCGCTGCCTGTCCAGCGGCCCTTGCCCAAGCGCACGTTGGCAAGAAACAAGATGATCATTACAGGCGCTGCAATTAGCTTTCTCAAAGTGTCGCGGGCAACCTTTTTGAATTTTTGAGTAACATAGCCACCTAACTATCTGAACATCTCCGGCTGGAGGTGGACTATATGTATAGGTCTCAACTGTCCCATCACCTGAAGGAGCGCTCCCATGTCCTGGTCCAAACCTGCTTACACCGACCTGCGTATCGGCTTTGAAGTCACCATGTACTTCGCAAGCCGCTAAGTTGGTCCAGCGGTTCAGCGCCTCGGTATACCGGGGCGTTTTTATTTTCAGCGTTGAAATGATGGAGCACCCATGTTTGTCCAGATCCTAGGTTCCGCCGCCGGCGGCGGTTTCCCCCAGTGGAACTGCAACTGCGTGAACTGCGCCGGTTTTCGCGACGGCAGCCTGAATGCCAAGGCGCGGACCCAATCGTCCATCGCGATTTCCGATGACGGCGTGAACTGGGTGCTGTGCAACGCGTCGCCCGACATCCGCGCCCAACTCCAGGGCTTCACGCCGATGCAACCGGGCCGGTCGCTACGCGACACCGGCATCAGCGCGATAATCCTGATGGACAGCCAGATCGACCACACCACTGGCCTGCTCAGCCTGCGTGAAGGTTGCCCGCATCAAGTCTGGTGCACCGACATGGTCCATGAAGACTTGAGCACCGGTTTTCCGCTGTTCACCATGCTCACCCACTGGAATGGCGGCCTGAACTGGAACCGCATCGAACTCGACCAAAGCTTCACCGTGCCGGCCTGCCCAAGTTTGCGCTTCACCCCACTGCCGTTGCGCAGCGCTGCGCCGCCCAACTCGCCGCACCGTTTTGACCCGCACCCGGGCGACAACATCGGCTTGATCGTCGAAGACCTCGGCACCGGCGGCAAATTGTTCTACGCGCCGGGCCTGGGCAAGGTCGATGCGCCGTTGCTGGAGATCATGGCTGGCAGCGATTGCCTGCTGGTGGACGGCACGCTGTGGGACGACGACGAAATGCAACGCCGTGGCGTCGGCACACGTACCGGTCGAGAAATGGGTCACCTGGCGCAGAACGGCCCCGGTGGCATGCTGCAAGTGCTGGAACAACTGCCCAGGCAGCGCAAAGTGCTCATCCACATCAACAACACCAATCCGATTCTCGACGAGGATTCGCCGGAGCGTGCCGAGCTGGCGCGGCGAGAGGTTGAAGTGGCGTATGACGGCATGAGTATCGTGTTGTAGCGAGTGGCCCCTTCGCGAGCAAACCCGCTCCCACGGGGAGTGGGAGCGGGCTTGCTCGCGAAGACCTCAGACCAGGCACCAAAGAAACCACCGGCCTCACCCGGAGAACCGAAATGACCGACACCGCAATGTCCCCCGCCGAATTCGAGGCGGCCCTGCGCGCCAAAGGCGCCTACTACCACATCCATCACCCGTATCACGTGGCGATGTACGAAGGCCGGGCGACTCGCGAGCAGATCCAGGGCTGGGTCGCCAACCGCTTCTACTATCAGGTGAATATCCCCCTCAAAGACGCCGCAATCCTCGCCAACTGCCCGGACCGCGAGATCCGTCGCGAGTGGATTCAGCGCCTGCTCGATCACGATGGCGCCCCCGGCGAAGACGGCGGCATCGAAGCCTGGCTGCGACTGGGCGAAGCCGTTGGCCTTGATCCGGAGCAACTGCGTTCCCAGGAACTGGTGCTGCCCGGCGTGCGTTTCGCCGTCGACGCCTACGTCAATTTCGCCCGCCGCGCGAGCTGGCAGGAAGCCGCCAGCAGTTCACTGACCGAGCTGTTCGCGCCGCAAATTCACCAGTCGCGCCTGGACAGTTGGCCGCAGCATTACCCGTGGATCGACCCGGCCGGGTATGAGTATTTCCGCACCCGCCTGGGCCAGGCCCGACGAGACGTCGAACATGGCTTGGCCATCACTTTGCAGCACTACACCACGCGCGAAGGCCAGGCGCGCATGCTGGAAATTCTCCAGTTCAAACTGGACATTCTTTGGAGCATGCTCGATGCCATGAGCATGGCCTACGAACTGAAGCGCCCGCCGTATCACAGCGTCACCGAGCAGCGGGTCTGGCACAAAGGAATCACCTTATGAGTTTTGATCGCAGCAGAACCCCGAGCTGGCGTCAGGGTTATCGCTACCAGTACGAACCTGCGCAAAAAGGCCATGTGCTGCTGTACCCCGAAGGCATGATCAAGCTCAACGAAAGCGCCGCGCTGATTGGCGGCTTGATCGATGGCGAGCGTGATGTCGCGGCGATCATTGCCGAACTCGATCAACAATTCCCCGGCGTGCCCGAACTCGGCGAAGACATCGAACAGTTCATGGAGGTCGCCCGTGCTCAGCACTGGATCGAACTTGGCTGATTCCGTGTCAGCCAAGTTACCGCCCACACCGCAAATTGGCCTGCCGCTGTGGTTACTGGCCGAGCTGACCTATCGCTGCCCGCTGCAATGTCCGTACTGCTCCAATCCGCTGGACTTCGCCGAGCAAGGCAAAGAACTCAGCACCGAGCAGTGGATCAAGGTGTTTCGCGAAGCGCGGGAGATGGGGGCGGCGCAACTGGGCTTCTCCGGCGGCGAACCGTTGGTACGCCAAGACCTCGCCGAGCTGATTGCCGAGGCGCGCAAACTGGGTTTCTACACCAACCTGATCACCTCTGGCATCGGCCTGACCGAGCAAAAAATCAGCGACTTCAAAAAGGCCGGTCTGGACCATATCCAGATCAGCTTTCAAGCCAGCGACGAGCAAGTGAATAACCTGCTGGCCGGCTCGAAAAAGGCCTTTGCGCAAAAGCTGGAAATGGCCCGCGCGGTGAAAGCCCATGGCTACCCGATGGTGCTGAACTTCGTCACTCATCGGCACAACATCGACAAGATCGACCGCATCATCGAGCTGTGCATTGCCCTTGAAGCCGACTTCGTCGAACTCGCCACATGCCAGTTTTACGGTTGGGCGCAGCTCAATCGGGTCGGCCTGTTGCCGACCCGGGAACAACTGGTGCGTGCCGAAAGAATCACCAACGAATACCGCGCCAAGCTCGAAGCCGCAGGCCATCCGTGCAAGCTGATTTTTGTCACGCCGGACTATTACGAAGAGCGCCCGAAGGCCTGCATGAATGGCTGGGGCAGCATTTTTCTGACCGTGACGCCGGACGGCACCGCCCTGCCGTGTCACGGCGCCCGACAGATGCCGGTGCAATTCCCCAACGTGCGCGACCACAGCATGCAGCACATCTGGTACGACTCGTTCGGCTTCAACCGCTTTCGCGGCTACGACTGGATGCCCGAACCGTGCCGCTCGTGCGATGAGAAAGAAAAGGACTTTGGCGGCTGTCGCTGCCAGGCGTTCATGCTCACGGGTGACGCGAGCAACGCCGATCCGGTGTGCAGCAAGTCGGAACATCACGGCGTGATTCTCAAGGCCCGCGAAGAAGCCGAGCACGCGACCCAGACCATCGAACAACTGGCCTTTCGCAATGAACGAAACTCCCGACTCATCGCTAAAAGCTGAGCCCTTCAGCGCCGCCCGGGCCGTTGCTGCCGGCATCGATTTTGCCGAGTTGCAGCTCGGCCGGCATGGGCTGTTCTGGAACGAATACCGCCCCGCCGACGCCGCTTGCCGGATCTGGCAGTGGCGCGACGGTCAAGCGCGGTGCCTGACCCCGGCGGGTTTCAGTGTGCGCAGTCGCGTGTACGAATATGGCGGTGGTGCATTTTGTCTGACCGACGACGGGGTTGTGTTCGTCAACGAAGCGGATCAGCAGATGTATCGGCAGTCGTTGCTGGGCGAAACGCCGCAAGTACTGACGTCGGGAGAGTGCCGTTATGGCGATCTGCACTTCGCCGACGGGCAGATACTGGCGGTGGAAGAGCTTGGCGATCGGCATCGACTCGTGGCCATCCGTGTCGCGGACGGTTCGCGTCGTTTGCTGGCCGAGGGCGCGGACTTCTATGCGTCGCCAACGCTCAGTCCCGACTCGAAACGCCTGGCATGGATCGAGTGGAGCCGGCCGGATCAGCCATGGACCGCCACTCGCCTGATGGTCGCCGAGCGTCAGCGTGATGGCGCGTTTGCCCAGCCGCGTTGCGTGGCTGGCGAGGGTGTTCAGGAATCGCTGCAACAACCGCGCTTCGATGACAGCGGCCGTCTGTTTTGTCTGACGGACCGTGGCGGTTATTGGCAGCCTTGGGTGGAATCGGACACAGGCCTGAGCCCTTTGCCAAGCGCTGATGCGGACCATGGCCCCGCGCCTTGGCAACTGGGCGGCTGCACCTGGCTCGCGCTGAGCGAAACCCGTTACCTGGCCAGTTGGACCGAAGGCGGATTTGGTCGACTGGGAATTTGCGGCGATGCCGCTGAAGATTTCACCGGCGACTACAGCCGCTTTCGTCATCTCGCGCTGGATGAGCAATTCATTTACTGCATTGCCGCGTCACCGCTGAGTTCATCGGCGGTGGTCGCCATCGACCGCAACACTCGACAGGTCAAGGTGCTGGCCGGCGGGGTGACACCGTTACCCGCCGAGCAGATCAGCACACCGCAAACCCTGCGTTACCCGAGCGGATCGGGCGAGGCCCACGGTTTCTTCTATCCGGCGATGACCGGCGAGGCCAAACCGCCGCTGGTGGTGTTCATCCACGGCGGCCCGACCTCGGCGTGTTACCCGATGCTCGACCCGCGCATTCAATACTGGGCGCAACGCGGTTTTGCGGTGGCGGACCTCAACTACCGAGGTAGCAGCGGCTACGGCCGAGCTTATCGCCAGGCGTTGCATTTGAGTTGGGGCGACGTGGATGTGGAGGACGCCTGCACGGTGGTCGCTCATCTTGCCGAACGCGGATTGATCGACGGCGAAAAAGCCTTTATTCGCGGCGGCAGTGCCGGCGGTTACACCACGCTGTGTGCCTTGGCGTTCAAAACAGTCTTCCGCGCCGGTGCCAGCCTGTACGGCGTCAGCGACCCGGTCGCACTCGGCCGGGCAACCCACAAGTTCGAAGGCGATTATCTGGATTGGCTGATCGGCGATCCGCAACAGGATGCCGAGCGCTATGCCGCGCGAACGCCGTTGCTGCATGCGAGCAACATCCGCGTGCCGGTGATTTTCTTTCAAGGTGAGCTGGACGCGGTGGTCGTGCCGCAACAGACCCGCGACATGGTCACGGCGTTGCAGGACAACGGCATTCTGGTGGAAGCGCATTACTACGCGGATGAACGCCATGGTTTTCGCATGGCGGCGAATCAGGCCCATGCGCTGGAGCAGGAGTGGTTGTTTTATCGGCGGGTGATGGAATTGGCGGACTGAAGACCGGGTACTAGAGTGGAGGCCGTGTTGCCTCATTCGCGAGCAAGCCCGCTCCCACATGGGGATCGCATTCATCTGAGGGAATGCGATCAACATGTGGGAGCGGGCTTGTTCCGGGCGGCGTTCTGACGAAGGCTATCTACCTGACGACGCCAAGCTCAACGCTTGGCAATGATGTACACCGCATGCACGATCCCCGGAATGTAACCGCACAACGTCAGCAAAATATTCAGCCAGAACGCCCCGCCGAAACCGACTTGCAGAAACACACCCAATGGCGGCAACAGAATGGCGATGATGATTCGAATGAAATCCATGGGTCAGCTCCTGAGGTGAAGTGGGCTCGTGTGAGCCCTACAGCTAATCGACCCGTGCCGTTCGTCAGGGTTCAGTGCGCTGCGTGAATCGGCATGCGAGTCCAAGAGCGCTGTTACGCTCGAAAACCCCGCGGGTTTGAGCGAATCACTTTTCTGCAGGCAAAAGAAAACCCCGCCGAAGCGGGGCTTTGCAGACTGTTTCCCTGACATCCATTTCACTCCGCCGTCCTGGCAGAATCCTACGTGTCCGTGTTGTATCTTTGCGCTTCCTGCGCTACGTCCATGTGAGTAGATTAGCCCTGGATCCAATCTGCGCCTATGGGAGAACAGCAGCACGTCATGTAAGAGAATGCTTACATGACGTCACTTCATCAGAACTGCGCAGCGTCCAGCAGGAACAACGATTCGCTCCCCGCCTTCACCGATGCGCTCAACGAGTGGATACGCGGCAACAGGCGTGCGAAGTAGAACCGCGCGGTGCCCAGCTTGCTGGCGTAGAAATCGTCCTGCGCTTCTTTACCGAACGCCGCTTTGGCCATCAGTGCCCACATGTAGGCGTAAGCCACGTAACCGAAGACTTGCAGGTACTCGACCGATGCCGCGCCGATTTCATTCGGGTTGTTTTTCGCGCGGTCCAACAGCCATGCGGTGAGTTCGTCGAGGGTGGTCACGGCGTCGTTCAGCGGCTTGGTGAACTCGGCCAGGTCAGCGCTGGCGGTCGCGGTGAAGTGACGAATCTCATCGGCGAACAGGTTGTAGAACGCCCCGCCGGTGCCGACGATCTTGCGACCTACAAGGTCCAGCGCCTGAATGCCGTTGGTGCCTTCGTAGATCTGCGTGATGCGCACGTCGCGCACCAGTTGCTCCTGGCCCCACTCGCGGATGTAACCGTGGCCGCCGAAAATCTGCTGGCCGTGAACCGTGGTTTCCAGGCCCAGGTCGGTGAGGAAGGCCTTGGCCACCGGGGTCAGCAATGCCACCAGGTCTTCCGCGCGTTTGCGGGTGGTCGCGTCTTCGCTGAACTTGGCGGTGTCCAGTTGCATCGCCACGTAGGTCGAGAAGGCACGGCCGCCTTCGTTCGAGGCTTTCATGGTCAGCAGCATGCGCCGCACGTCCGGGTGGACGATGATCGGGTCTGCGACTTTGTCTTTGTTCTGCGCGCCGGTCGGCGAACGGCTTTGCAGACGATCGCGCGCATATTCGACGGCGTTCTGGTACGAACGCTCGCCCGTGGCCAGGCCCTGGATACCCACGCCCAGACGCTCGTAGTTCATCATGGTGAACATCGCCGCAAGGCCTTTGTTCGGCTCGCCGACCAGATAACCGACGGCTTCGTCGAAGTTCATCACGCAGGTCGCGGAGGCCTGAATGCCCATTTTGTGTTCGATCGAACCGCAATTCGCCGGGTTGCGTGCGCCCAGGCTGCCATCGGCATTGACCATGAACTTCGGCACCAGGAACAGCGAGATACCTTTCGGACCAGCCGGTGCGTCCGGCAGTTTGGCCAGCACCAGGTGAATGATGTTTTCGGTGAGGTCGTGTTCGCCACCGGTGATGAAGATCTTGGTGCCGCTGACTTTGTAGGAACCGTCGGCCTGAGGTTCGGCCTTGGTACGAATGATCCCCAAATCGGTGCCGGCATGCGGCTCGGTCAGGCACATGGAACCGGCCCAGACGCCGGCGTACATGTTCGGCAGGTAAGCCGCTTTCAATTCTTCGCTGGCGTGGGCGTTGATCGACAGGCAGGCGCCGGCGGTCAACATCGGGTACAGACCGAAGGACAGGCTGGCGGAGTTGACCATTTCTTCGACTTGCGCCGAAACAGCCTTGGGCATGCCCATGCCGCCGTAGGTCGGATCGCCACCGACGCCGACCCAGCCACCTTCGGCATATGTCTGATAAGCCTGTGGGAAACCTGCCGGCGTGGTGACGGCACCGTCCGCCCAATGGCAACCTTCTTCGTCAGCCGCACGGCTCAGGGGGGCGACGCTTTTGCTGGTGACCTTGCCGGCTTCTTCCAGAATGGCTTCGACGGTTTCCGCGTCTACGGTCTCGGCCAGCGCAGGCAACTCGGCCCAGAGCTTGGCGACCTCGAATACTTCATTGAGGACGAAGCGCATATCGCGCAGGGGCGCTTTGTAGTCAGCCATGGCAAACCTCGCAAGATCTAAACAGGTGATTCGTAGGAGTGGTGCTTTCGTGGGGTCCGAGTGTAACCCAACAACTTTTGCGACACATAGGGTCAGCCCATGACCGATTTGTAATTTTTAGTCACAGACTATTCAGTCATAAAAAAGCCCGCAATCGCGCGGGCTCCTTTGTCACTGGTTTAAAAGACTAAAGTGCAAACAACTGCGCCGGCAGCGGCATCAGGCAGTCACTACGGGCCTCTATTACGGCGCGATGAGCGGCTGTACGCGGCAGTAAACGCTGAAATAAAACGCCTTCACGACTTGTGCGAAAGCCTGCTTTCAACCCGCAGCGGCGCCCATGCGCACCGCGCCACGGCGGGTCTGACCGAATGCCACCACGCAGTTTCGTCCGGCGCCCTTGGCGCTGTAGAGCGCTTCGTCGGCGGACTTGAGGACTTGTTCCGGGGTGCGTTGCTCGACGCGTTCGGCGACGCCGATGCTGACGGTGACCGACACACTGGAAGCGCCCGGGCCGGCCCGCCGCTGGCGGCCTTGCTGGTCGTCCTGAGGCCGGGCGTCCTGGTTGCGCAACTGAATGTTGTAGGTGGCGATGGACTCGCGGATGACTTCCAGGTGCGGCATGCATTCTTCGAGCGTCTTGCCCGCGAACACCAGCGCAAATTCCTCGCCGCCGTAGCGATACGCCCTGCCACCGCCGCCGATTTTCGACAGTTTGCTGGCGACCAGTCGCAGCACTTGGTCGCCCACATCGTGACCGTGGGTGTCGTTGAATTTCTTGAAGTGATCGACGTCGCTCATCGCCAACACGTAATTGCGCCCCAGGCGCTGCATCCGTTCGTTCAAGGCGCGGCGCCCCGGCAGCCCGGTCAACTCGTCGCGGAAAGCCATTTGATAGGCTTCGTGAGCGACCGCCGCGGCGATCATCAACATCACCTGGCTGCACATGATGTTGAGGGTAAACGGCAGGATGAAAGTTTTCGGCAGCGCCCAGAACAACCCGAGCAAACCCACCAGTTGGGCGGCGTGCAACGGGCGCGGGTTACGCCAGTATTGCCAGCTCAACAGCAGGAACGAAGCGATAAACACCGGGTACGACAATTGGATCAGGCTCATCCAGGCACCATGCAGCGCGGGCCAGCGGATTTCCGAAAGCCACATCAGCAAGGCCTGCGGGTAACTTTGCTCCAGCCCCAACGCCACACTGCCGACGGCCAGCAACACGGCGAAGCGCGCCACCATGTCCTGAAACAAGTGCGTGCGCTCCTGCCAGGCCGCGAACACGCCAAACAACAGCGGCAGCAACAGACAACACAAATGGAAAATCACCGCGGCGTCTTCGCGGACCTTGCCGTTGTCGCGGTAATAGTCGGTCTGGGTGTCGAGCAGGAAGTAGGCGATGTACACCGTGACCATCAGAAACAATTCGCGCTGGCGCCGGTAAACCGCGCAATACGCCCCGCCCAGCAGCAGCACCAACGTTGGCAGCACGTTAAACAGGGAGGTGAAGAAGACGTTGAGTTCTTTGACGTAGGCGGCCGCAAGCCCCGCAAGTAAAAGCAGCAAGGACGGTAGGAAATGGCTGAAATGTACAGCGGAAGAACGCGGCAAGGGTAGAACTCCGACCGTCATGACAATAGATGGCATTGTGCCCACCTACTGTAACGGCAGAAACGCCAACTTACTGAGCGATTTGTCAGGTTTTTTTAGCGTCCGCGTGACCGGTTACACGCCGCGCGCCGCGTCACGTTCACCGATCAAAGATCGTTGTAGAACGGCAGCAGCGGGCCTTCTTCGACTTTGCGGCCTTCCGCGCCGTACGGCTTGAGCGTGATCAACGCATCCGCCGCTTGTCGGGTCGTGACTTTGGGGCTGACCGGTTTGAGCGTCACGGCGTTTTCGTCACCCACATGGCCTTGCGCAATGACCAGCGAAGGGTGATCGAACGGCGCCTGCTCCCAGGCGACGCGCGGATCGGTCAAGCCGACTTCCATGAACTTGACCAGCGCATCCACTTCGTCGGGCGTGAGGTTGAGCGGTGTCATGTCCGGGTCGAGGTTCGAGGTGTTG
>NZ_JBNNWE010000122.1:0-15728 GCF_050280905.1 Pseudomonas sp. NPDC086278 | reverse complement strand
AGCTCGCCGTAATCCAGGTCAGCCATGTGCGTGCACACGCTCTTCAGGAAGTGACGGACGTGAGAGATGATGATCATCAGGCTGGAACGCTGGGTCAGGATGTTTTCCAGCCAGCGGATGGTGTTGATGTCCAGGTGGTTGGTCGGTTCGTCGAGCAACAGCACTTCAGGATCGGAGAACAGCGCCTGCGCCAGCAATACGCGCAGTTTCCAGCCCGGGGACACTTCGCTCATCGGGCCGAAGTGCTGCTCGATGCCGATGCCCAGGCCCAACAGCAGTTCACCGGCGCGGGATTCGGCGGTGTAACCGTCCATTTCAGCGAATTCGGTTTCCAGCTCGGCGACGGCCATGCCGTCTTCTTCAGTCATTTCCGGCAGCGAGTAGATGCGGTCGCGCTCGGCCTTGACCTTCCACAGCTCTTCGTGACCCATGATCACGGTGTCGATCACGGTGAATTCTTCGTAGGCAAACTGGTCCTGGCGCAATTTACCCAGGCGCACGTTCGGCTCGAGCATCACCTGGCCGCCGGACGGCTCGAGGTCGCCACCGAGGATTTTCATGAACGTGGATTTGCCGCAACCGTTGGCACCGATCAGGCCGTAGCGGTTGCCCGCGCCGAACTTGACCGAAACGTTTTCGAATAGCGGCTTGGCGCCGAACTGCATCGTGATGTTAGCTGTAGAGATCAAAGGTTTTTCCTGCGAAGCATTCAGAGTAGCTAGGGTTGCGGCAGTACCGATTCAGTACCCGTTTCCGTTTTCGAACCACGGGAAATGCATCCCGGTCAGAAGCGGAAGGTCCATCTGGCAATAAGTGGACAGCAGCATATGGAGCGCTTGGCCCGAGTCGAAGTGCGCTGAGACGGGGTTCATTCCCGTCATCAACCAAGGGGGGCGCGTAATGTTTGGCGGCGATTGTACTGGTCTGGCTCTTTAAACGATAGGGCGTTGAGGCTGCGCGGACGCTTTGGCAGCATCAGCGGACAGATTTTCACATCTGAAGGTTAACTATTGGTTACAAACTGTGGATAAAATGCCACCTATCGACCCGATGCCGACCGCCGGCACGGGCTCAAGGCCGCGCCAACGGGACACTGTTTCGTATTTGTTCACTTCTGACGTGTGACGATTTCCGTGAAACTCATCATTGCCGCTATCTACGTTGTATCCATCGCCTACGTCCACCTGCGCGGACGCGTGCGCCACAAGCTCGGCCGTCAACTGAGTGATCACTCGTCATTTCTGGCACCGATCAACTGCTTCCTTTATCTGTTTTCGAAGATTCCCAACAAACCGTACCTGGACCCTGCCGACTTCCCGGATCTGCGTCCGTTGCAGGACCACTGGGAAGAAATTCGCGCCGAAGGTCAGAACCTGCTCAGAGCCGGGGAAATCAAGCGCTCGAATCAATACGACGACGTTGGGTTCAACTCGTTTTTCAAGACGGGCTGGAAGCGTTTCTACCTCAAGTGGTACGGCGACAGCCATCCTTCGGCCATGAAGCTGTGCCCGCGTACGACCGAGTTGGTGCAAAGCATTGGCTCGATCAAGGCCGCGATGTTTGCCGAACTGCCGCCAGGTTCGAAACTGGTGCGCCATCGCGATCCGTATGCCGGGTCCTATCGCTACCATCTGGGCCTGGACACGCCAAACGACGCCGGTTGCTATATCAACGTCGACGGTGAGGACTACCACTGGCGCGACGGCGAAGCGGTCATGTTCGACGAGACCTTCATTCATTTCGCCGAGAACACCACGCAGCAGAACCGCATCATTCTGTTCTGCGACATTGAACGGCCGATGAAATATCGCTGGGCCGCGGCGTTCAATGGCTGGTTCAGTCGCAACGTCATGTCGGCGGCCGGCGCGCCGAACGATGTGGGCGACCGAACGGGCGGGATCAACCGTCTGTTCGCCAAGATCTACAAGATCCGGCTACGGGGCAAGGCGCTGAAAAAGACCAATCGCAAGCTCTACTATCTGGAGAAATGGGCGATTTTTGGCGGGTTGCTGGCGGTGTTTGTACTGATCTGAATGGTGCATGGCGGCTTGCTACGCCTTCGCGGGCAAGCCCGCTCCCACATTGGAACTCGGTAGCCTGTGGGAGCGGGCTTGCTCGCGAAGAGGCCCTAACATTCACCAAGCTGCCATTAATCAGCCACGAGACGTCTTCGTGGCTTTTTTGTGCGCCGCCGGTTTGGCTGCCGGCTTGGCTTTTGCGGTGCTTTTGCCGCCCAGGCTACGCTTGAGCAATTCGGTCAAATCAATCACATCCGCCGTTTTCCGTTCCTCTTCACCGGTTGCGGTCTCGACGTCTTCAATCTTGCCTTCGTTGGCCTTCTTCTCGACCAGCGCCATGATCTTGTCCTCGAAGCTGTCGCGGTAATCTTCGGGTTTCCAGTCGGCACTCATGTCCTGCACCAGCCGCTTGGCCATGTCGAGTTCACCCTTGGCCAGCTCGGCGTTGGTCACATCGCTGCCCAGCTCCAGGGTTTCCAGGCTTCGCACTTCGGCAGGCCAGCGCAACATCACCAACACCATCGCCGATTCCAGTGGCATCAGCGCCGCCAGATGCTGACGCGTGTGTAAAACCACATGAGCCAGGGCTACCTTGTTGGTTTTGCTCAGGGTTTCACGCAGTAATGCATACACCTTGCCGCCGCGTTTATCCGGCGCCAGGTAATAGGGCGTATCGATGTTTTGCAGGGGGATCTGATCGCTGTCGACAAAGGAAAAAATATCGATGGTTTGCGTGGACAGCGGATGTGCCGATTTGATTTCCTCCTCGCTGAGCACCACGTATCGACCCTTTTCGTACTGCACACCCTTGACGATGTGTTCCTTGGTGACTTCCTTGCCAGTGACCTTGTTGACCCGTTTGTAACCCACCGGGTCCATGCTGCGGCTGTCGAGCCAGTCAAAATCCACCCCCTGGGAAGACGTCGCCGACACCAGCGCCACAGGGATATGCACCAGCCCGAAACTGATTGCGCCTTTCCAGATTGCCCGTGCCATGGTCGTCTTCCCGTGAGTGATGATCAGGTGACCTGTGGCTCGGCGCAAAAGTTTCAGCGCATGCGGCTCGGCCCTGCGGGGCAATCGAAGCGCTGGTCAACTCGTGTTACATCTTGTGAAGGAGGTTTTAGTTAACAAATCCGGACCCCGGGCGTAGCGTGTCGAAGACCCTATCCACGTTGACGTCGGGAGGCGCCCCATGAACAGACTCGTACTCGGCTGCACCGTGCTGGCATTCAGTGGCCTGCTGAGCCATCTGGCGCAGGCCTCGCCACCGTCAACAATGTTGCTGGCCCAGAGCCCGACGGGCAATTCAAGCAACCCTTACAACAGCCCGATTCGACGGGCCAATCCCAACAGCATGCAAGGCACACAACCAAGCGCCCCGGTCATTCGCGGACCCAATACGGTGCCGGTGCCCCGACCGCCGACGCTCGAAAACGGCGGCATCGGCAATCGAACCCCGCAGCGATCAGCACCTGTCAGCCCACCCAAATTCATTCCCAATCCACCACCAAGAGACGCCGACACCAACGACCGTTGAACGGCAGGACAGAGGTCTTGCCAGCCATTCGAACGACAAAAGGAAGCGTGCATGTTGCGTAAAACCCTCCTGGTCACACTCTGTGCCAGCGCACTGATCACCGCCACGGCCTCCGTTTTCGCCGCGCCGGTGCAAGAACTGAAAAGCGAACAGGGCACCCTTGAAGTCTCGCAAATCACCAAGGGACTTGATCATCCATGGGCCATTGCGTTCCTGCCGGATCGCAAAGGCATGTTGGTGACGGAGCGTCCCGGTAATCTTCGGGTCGTCGATTACGCTGGCAAACTGTTCGCACCGATCAACGGCGTGCCGCAGGTCTGGGCCAAAGGGCAGGGCGGCTTGCTCGACGTAGTGCTGTCTCCCGACTTCCAGCAGGACCGCAGGGTGTACCTGTCTTATGCCGAGGGCGGTGGTGCGGGCGACAAGGCCGGCACGGCGGTCGGGCGCGGGGTGTTGTCCGAAGACTTGAAAACCCTCAAAGACTTCAAGGTGATTTTCCGTCAGGAACCAAAACTCTCGGTCGGCAACCACTTTGGTTCGCGACTGGTGTTCGACCGCGACGGCTATCTGTTCATCACCCTGGGTGAGAATAACGACCGGCCAACGGCCCAAGACCTCGATAAGCTGCAAGGCAAAGTCGTGCGGATCTACGCCGACGGCAGGGTGCCGGACGACAATCCGTTTGTGGGGCAGGCTGGCGTGCGACCGGAAATCTGGTCCTATGGCCAACGCAACCCGCAAGGCGCGGCGCTCAATCCGTGGACCGGTGTCTTGTGGGAGAACGAGCACGGTCCACGGGGCGGCGATGAAATCAACATCATCGAGCGCGGCAAGAATTATGGCTGGCCGCTGGCAACCAACGGCATCAACTATTCCGGCGATCCGATCCCGGAATCCAAGGGCAAAACGGCTGAAGGCACCGTCGCGCCGCATCATGTCTGGGACGTCTCCCCGGGGCTCAGCGGCATGGCGTTCTATGACGCTGACCGCTTCAAGGTCTGGCAGCACAACGTGTTCATTGGCGCGCTGGTCAGCCGCGAGTTGATCCGTTTGCAGTTCGATGGCGACAAAGTGGTGCACGAAGAACGCCTGCTCGGTGAACTCAAGGCGCGAATTCGCGATGTGCGCCAGGGACCTGACGGCTACTTGTATGTGCTCACCGATGAAAGCGATGGCGCGTTGTACAAGGTTGGTTTGAAGTAACCGGCTCTTGCGGTGAGGGGGCAAACCCCTCGCCACTAGCAGACGGTGCATCGCTAGACTTCCCGGTTGTAGACGATCACCGCTGCGCGAAGTTTGCCGCGTCCAAAGCAGCACATTTTTTCGAATTCGCCACGGCTGACCGGCACGTGCTGGCAGTCCATGGGTTGTCGATGCTGGCTGTGATCGACGTCAGGGTCGTGCAGGTACACGAACTCTTCATCGCAATCGGTGACGATCACCCAATGCGGCGATTTGGAGCGGGTCAGGCGATAGCTGCTGATCAGCACCAGCGGCTGCCCACGGTCATTCAGTAACCGGGGAAGATCCAGCGCCGCCCCAATCGACTGTTCGACGTCGGTGGCTTGCAACTGTTCGGTAAACGCGTCATGCACCAAGCGCATTACGTCTTTTTTATGCGCGTCGCGCACACCATCCAGAAACAACGGCCCGGGCATGCTCACGTGCAGGTGCACCCTGAATCCACGGCGCCACGCCGCGAGGGCCAGGCCTTGCGGGCTGCATCCACCGTGGCCGGAGGTCATGAACACCGTGGTTGCCTCGCGCCAGATCTGTAATTCTTCGCGACGTTCCGGCACTCGGTCCCGCTGCAGCGCACCCATCGCCATCAACACACACGCCGGCCCGCAGGTGAAATCGGTGGTTTGCGCGTACCACGGCACGTTGATGTTGCGCGAATCACGGTGCTGCAGGATGCGTTTCTCCAGCCGCAGCGCATCGGCATGGTCCTCGTAATAATCGTGGACCAGCGCAAAACGCCGGTAACCGTTGCGCTCATACAGCGCAATCGCCGCCGGGTTGTCGATGCGCACTTCAAGCCGTACATAAGCGCAATCATGTTCAACGGCGCAGGCTTCAATACGTTCGAGTAGCTGCTTGCCCAGCCCGATGCCGCGCGCGTCACTGGCGATTGCAATTGAATACAGCCGCGCCAGCGATGTACCCCGATGAAACAGCACCACGGCATAGCCGACCAATTGCGTGTCACGCTGGGCCACCAGCAGTTGCCCATGAGCCTTGGTGATCATCCACAAAAAACTGCGGCTGTTGAGCCGATCGGTGGTGAAACACTGCTGTTCCAGTTCCAGTAATGCGGGTAAGTCTGCAACTACTGCCATGCGAAAGACAAGGTTCATATGACCACCGTAAAAGTTACGTAACGAAACGAGACTTTCGAAAAATTTCGTGCTTAATAGGAAAGGTCTTGTTCTCCAACGGATCAATCACTATGTCAGCGGTACAAGGTCATTGGCGCGAAGTATCCGAGCAAACTTTGCCGGCGGCAACGTATTTAAATAACGCGATCAGTACTTCAAGTCAGTTGATTATCATCGTCGAACGCAAGGAAGACTGGTCGTCTTACTTCCCCAGTGAAGACATCGTCACGGCTCAGGAATACCTCGAGCAAACACGCGACAACGACCATGGCAAACGGGTGCAGGTGATCAACCTCTGCCGCAGCTACAAGTACCTGGGGCACGGCTATTACTGCTCATTGCTGGCCGAAGCGCGTGGGCACAAGGTTATCCCTTCGGTACGCACTATCAGCGAGTTGACCAAAAAATCCCTGTATGGCCTGGCCCTGGATGATTTGGATAAGCCGCTGGAAAAAGCGTTGAACAATCATCTTTATCGCGACACCGAAGGCTTCACGCTAACCCTCTATTTTGGCAAGACCAATATCGAGCCCTTGCAGGATCTGGCGCGTCAGTTGTTTGAAGTGTTTCCTTGTCCAATCTTGTTAGTTGAGTTTCGCCGAACTAATGGCTGGCACATCGACGGTATAAAGTCCGGGGCCTTGCATAAGTTGCGCGAAGACCAGGAAGATCAGTTCGCTAACTCGCTGGACAGTTTCAGTCGCAAGATCTGGCGCATGCCTCGTTCTCGCCGGGTGGCCCGTTATGACCTGGCAATCCTTCACGATCCGCAGGAAGCATTGCCGCCGTCCAATGCCCAGGCCCTGGACAATTTTGTCCGCGTCGGCAAGGCACTGGGCATCGACGTCGAGCTGATCGAACGCAAGGACTATGCGCGGATTGCCGAGTACGACGGCTTGTTGATCCGCGAAACCACCAGTGTCGACAACCACACCTACCGTTTTGCCAAGAAAGCCGAAAGTGAAGGGCTGGTGGTCATGGACGACCCGACCTCAATCCTGCGCTGCACCAACAAGGTCTATCTGACCGACCTGCTCAAAAGCCACCAACTGGGTATGCCCGCCACTGAAATCCTCTACAAGGAGCGACCGGAAGATTTTGAACGGGTAGGCGAGCGCCTGGGCTTTCCATTGGTATTGAAGATCCCCGACGGATGTTTCTCGCGCGGCGTGATCAAGGTCGAAAGCCAGCAAGCCTTGCTCGAAGCCACCGCTGAACTGTTTGAACACTCGGTGCTGTTGCTCGCTCAGGAGTTTTTCTATACCGAGTACGACTGGCGCATCGGCGTGTTGAATCGAAAACCGATCTTTGCCTGCCAATACTTCATGTCCAAGGGCCACTGGCAAATCTACAACCACAAAGCCAAAGGTCAGGACATCAACGGCGAATGCCGAACGCTGGCGGTCCATGAAGCGCCGCGAGCGGTGGTGGAGTTGGCGGTGAAGACCGCCAACCTGATAGGCGACGGTCTCTACGGTGTCGACCTCAAGCAATCGGGCGACAAAGTCGTGGTGATCGAGGTCAACGACAACCCGAACATGGACGCCGGCATCGAAGACGCCTATTTGCAGGATGATTTGTACTCGCTGGTGCTGGAGGAGTTTGTCCGCCGACTGGAGCTCAAACGGCGCGGCCAGGCTTGGTGAGCGGCCGATGATCAACAGTTTTCAGCTGACCCACGGCGTCCTGCAATCGGTCGAGCGACTGGACGCCGAGGTGATGCTGTTCAGTAACCCCGATGCTGCGGAGCGGGACTTGCTGCACAGTCATTTCAAACTCGATGAGCACGCGCTGGCTTCGGCGCTGGATCCGGACGAGGTGTCGCGCATCGAGTTTCACCCCGACAACCTGTTCCTGATCTGGAAACGCCCGGAAAACTACTCCGGCGCGGGCAGCCTGGCGTTCGAAGTCTCGTCCTGCGGCTTGCTGTTTTCAGCGCAACGCTTGCTGGTGATCGCGACCGACGACTCGCCATTGCACGGGCTTGGCACTCGGCAGCGGTTGAACACGCCGCTGGATGTGTTGCTCGACCTACTGTTCAACAACATCCACCACTACTTGGGGCACCTCAAGGTGATCAAGCTGGTCGCCCGAGAGTTACAGCAGAAATTCAACGCCTCGATGCAGAACCAGCATTTGATCCAGATGTTCAACCTCAGCGAAAGCCTGATCTATTACATCAACGCCATTCACAGTAATGGCGCGGTGTTGACCCGACTGCGCAACCACGCGGAGAAGGAGCACTTCAGCGCTGAATCGATCGGTTTGATCGACGACCTGATCATTGAAAACAACCAGTGTTACAAGCAGGCGGAAATCTATTCCACAGTGTTCTCCGGGCTCATCGACGCCCGGGGCAATCTGATGAATAACAGCATGAACACCCTGCTGCGCAAACTGACGTTGATCAATGTGGTGTTTCTGCCACTGAACCTGATCGCGAGCATCGGCGGCATGTCCGAATTCAGCATGATGACCGCCGGCACGCCGTGGTGGGTGTCGTATCCGTTGTTCCTCAGCGCGATGCTGCTGGGGGCGGGGGTGATGGTGCTTGGGCTCCGCCGGTTGGCGAGATGAATGCGCTGACCGTTAAACCACCTTCGCGAGCAAGCCCGCTCCCACAGTGAGCCGGGTTGTCCGGACGGACACAGTTCACTGTGGGAGCGGGCTTGCTCGCGAAAGCAATCTCAAGAACGTAACTTCTGATCCTGCAAGCCACGGACAACCAGATACAGCAAAGGCCCGACAGAGACGAATACGGCGGTAACCAACAGATACGGCACCACCGACAACAGTGATCGCCCACGCTTGCGGGCATCGGTGTACATCCAGACGCCAGCCAGTGTTGCCAGCAAATAAAGATCAATCACCACCTGCGCCGTATCCGGGCGCGACATCAGGCTGATGCCAAACTCAATCAGCGACTGTTCAGCCTGGAGCATCACTGAAACGGTGTAGCCGGCAAAAGCGATCAAGGCAATCAGGGGCAGGGCGATAGACTTCAGGTGGCAGGTCATCAAGTTCGGCACTCCTTTGGCGAATTATTCCTGAACAGCTTTTTCTACCGTGCTCGACGCCGACCAGATGCGGTAGCGGACTTCGATGTCTTTGGGTACATAAAGCACGATCGGCAGCTTGCTGTTGTAGCGCAGCAGGAAACCATCGCCGACCACTGGCACAAACTCCTGCTTGCTCTTGCCATCGGGGCAGGCCATCCGCGTGCTCATCGGGCCGATGACTTTTTCCAGTCGGTAGAAGGGATAACCCCAACCTTGCAGATTTTTCTCTTCGAGGATCCCCCCCAGACGTTGGCGATTGCAGTCGACGGTCAGGGTCTTGCCGGCCAGCACTTCAACCTGGAAATTTTCTTCCTGCGGTTTTGGCGCGAGGTGAATGACCTGCCGGGTGAAGCCGCTTTCTGGTTTCGGAAACGGCGCGACTGTTTCGAGCCTCGCTGCATGAGCTACGGTCGACAGCCCGGCAACAATCAGCCCGACGGTCATGTTAAAGGTCAGAGAACCCATGGTGCCTCCTTGCGTGCGAGTAGGGTCAGCGGATACTGAATGAGCTGGGCGCAATCTTACTGCCGTCCAACACCTATGCAAATTTCGACGACAGATGCATGCAAATTGCAGGGGTGGCCCGGGCCTTTCTTGCAAATTGCATGAGGCAAATTTTACGTTGCTTCGCTAAGGCATTGATTTGCCGATGAGCTGCACGGTGAAATTCCGGGCATGTTTTATGCTGCAGTTGTACTGGACTGACGTTGTAGATCGGCCAGGTGATGGAAGGTTAGGTCCGCAGGGAATCAAAGCGGGTATTACACACACCGACCGGCATTGATTGTTGATTGGCAGTCTCACATTAAGGAGAGGGTCGCCATGTTTCTTTCTGCCTTGGAACTTCGCAATATCATTGAAAGCAGCTTTCTGCCGAAACGCTGTGAGTGCACGCTGTCGCCGGATCTGTCGATGACCGTCAAAGTGTACAAAGATCGTAAAACCGATCACCTGGATTTGATGGTGACCGGCATCAATGCAAAACATTTGAATGGTTGCCGGGAAATAAATGATCTGATCGCCGGGTTGCGGTCTGACATGCAACACCGCTCGATGGTCGAGGCTCAGCCGCTGCACCCCGATAAAAAAGCCATTTAACCTGTCGTTTCGAGTTCTGCAGTCACGCGCCGGGTCTGGACAAATCCCAGCCCCAGCGCCAACTCGACCACTACCGCCAGCAGTAGACCCGGCCCCGCATGGCCATTGAGCCATTCGCCGAAGCCTAGCGCCGCGAGTCCAAAACACCCGGCCGTAAACCCGCTGCTCAACGCGTTGCGAGTCGTCGAAGGCGATTCGTTTCGAACCAGATAAAACATCACCCCAAGCGCTGCGAACAACACGGCACTTCTGCGCGCAACAAACCCCGCCGCGGACGAATACTCGATACTCCAGACCGCCAGCAATCGGTCAGGCATCAAGCCCCAGACCAGGGCCAGCACAAAACATAAGAGGGCGGTAAAGGTCGACAACGTACGAAACGACAACTGCATGGCGAATCCTTGCGGCAGTGAGGGAGGCGCAAAGCATAGCGCCAGAACCCCTCACAGGAATACCGCAACCTGAAAAATCAGAATCTTCTGTCAGTTTTGTAGGCTGCACGCGTTAGAAAGTTTCCGATAACTGATCTCCTCTGGCTTGCCAGAGGTATCGATGTACTTCATGTCAGCGGTGATGACTTTGCAATCCATTGTCTGCGGCTCAGTCAGGGCAACGACTTTTTTCACATTCAGCGGCATGCCGTAGTGGTAAGGGACGGCTTGAGAAGTGGAGGTGTCATTGGCTTGGACCAGCCCGGCAAACGCGGAGCAGGCGAGGGCGGAAGTAATCAGCAGCAAGCGCATGTTCATGAGGCGATCTCCAGTGCGGACGGAAAGTCAGTTCAACGCAACGCCGTCGAACCTGCCGCACTGGGTGTCAGAAACGTCTGAAACCGTGCGGTCCAGTAGAGTTTTGGACCGCACGATTAATCGAAGGTTAAGTGACCGGTGATAACTGACGGTACTGACCAACTGCCGTTCGTCGCCGTAACCCAACCGTCATGCGGCCAAAGTAACGCGCGGCTTGCCCCCATTGGCGGCTACGCGGCTTTTCTTGTAATAAGTGCAAATGCTTGAGAGGTCTCTTAAACATCACTGTTCTAGCGCGTGAATTTTTGGATCCTGATAAGACTCATCGATTTCTATCCCCGCCTTACGGGCTTCTTCCTCGATCTTCAGCCTTGTCGCGTGATAGGTATTTATCCTGGCTGGCAATAATTCCTTCCAATTGAGTCGGTCTTTCTCGTTTGAGACTCCGTCGTTCCAAAACTCTCGTTCTGACATGAACTCCAGTGTTATCAAATAGACACCTGTTTGTGCGGGGTTTTCTTTGGAGTTGTGGCGCCATGCTTTGAGGTTTAAATAAACGCCGTCATTGTAAAAGTACCAATTGTAGAAAGATCCTATTTTTAACCAGTGGTCGAGGGGCGTTTTGTAATCAGGATCTAACCATGGGTGACTTAACACAGACTGTCCAAGCACTCCATCAGGAGTAATTATTTTTTCTATTTGAGACCCTGAAATGCGCGGATCACTCGGAAAGTAGTAATGCTTCCAGCCTGATGATTTAATGTTTTCGATTGTTTGGTAGATAAAGTCTCGGCACTGTTCATGAGGGCTATTGTCGGGGAGGCCTCTCAGAGTGATATCGAGATTCTCGATATCACTCCCAACGCTCTCGTCAATCACTGTGCTGATATTGGTTATTTTTTCAATGCTGAGCGTGCTGGAAGCATTCTTGATTAAGACGTTTGGAAGCTCTTTGTCGTTTGCTGATTTTTTTACCCTGTACCAACATAGCTTTAGGTCTTTCATGCATTCCTGAGAGAATTTGACAGCACTGTTTTCTATTGTTTCCTGGATGGGCGCACGAAGAACTATTTCAATAGGATGTGTATCGCGCGCCATATTTTGCCCGTTGTCATTGCATGCAGTAAAAATTGCTAGCGATAAAATAAGCCAGTAAAACTTCATTTTTCACTGGGCCACGTTGAGATTGTGCGTATCTCGCCGTCCATGTAGTCTTTTCTCATGCCCATTAATTTGTGATAAATCCAGACCGTATGGGCTGGATTCTTTGTGGTGCAGCGCATGCCAACAGACGCTGCCGCCACCGGGGTTTATCACATTATTCTTCACCTGACCAATACCAAATGGTGTCACCCCAAGTTGAATCATTGATATTTGGCATTATTTCGTTTTGTTGGAAGTGGCGTCTTGAGTTGGCCTGTGCCGGAGTAAACCAGTAGCCTGTTTTACTGCACTGCTCGCCTGCGATAATACGATTTATTTGCGATGCTACATCGCCTTTATAGTTTCGTGCATATTCAACCAAGTCCTTTGGATAAACCATGTGATCAATTTTCCGATCGTCTATGCCATATAGGAAAGCAATCGCCCCTGCCTCAAAGGCCCAATAGCCGACGTAAGTGCCCTCGTCTCCCTGAAGATGCGTGTCGTGCCATGGCGCCTGTTTGAAGGCTGGATACCATTGTTGGCAATACCTTTTTAGTAGTGAAGACGCCTCTTCCTTACTGTCGCTGTAAATGGCTTGAATAAGTGGGGTGTATACGTCGTGATACCACTGATCGACATCGTGGCGATGAGGCAGCACCTTTTTGAGTAAGTCTTCGTATAGCGTGTCATCACCCGCGTAACCCGCTTCGTCTAAAAGTTTTACAAAGCGCGGAAGCAGGTCGGTGCGGTGCAATAGGATGCACAGGCTGATAACTTGGACGGCTTCTTCATATTGATTTGGCCAATCGTCTATTGCGAGTGGCGCTATGCGGGGAACTCCCTGGTAAGCTGCTAAAGCTTTCTGACGAATTTCGTATTTTTCAATCAGCTCTTCAAGCAGGGGAGAAAGACGCTCTATGTTCTCGCCAGCTGTATAAGTTGCAAGCAGTCGGTCCAGAGACAAAGTCTGGAAGTATTTTGCACGTTGAGAAGCTTCCTCCAATTCGGAGTCGGATTTAAATTTATTAATCTTAAAAAATTCTATGAGTTCGTCATATTCTCTAAGAAAATTTTCGTAATGCTTTTCACTAAAGAATTTTTGCCGCTTGTTCATAAATGTCATGCCTCAATCTTTAGAGTGCCCAGTGCGCCATGTTTTTTGGTCAAAGACTTTTTGCGTTTGTTCACAAACCCTTTCACCTCGGTTTCGTTGTAATGAAAAGCTTTGTGAGCTTGGTGTTCACTTTCGTTTGAATTTTTCAATCTGGCTTCGGCATGTTCTTTTGGACTTGAGCTAGGGTGGTAAAGAGGTGAATAAAATAAATGACGACTATAGGAAACTTCTACTTGGGCAGCGAGCATGCGGTTGCCGACCGCTTTTTGTAAGTTGCTAAGTATCCATTCCACACTCATTTGTACGAGCACATCTTTGCTTTTGGTGGTGCTGGATTTTGACCTTGTTGAGGTCGGCTTTTTAGATTTACCGGTTTTCACCGCACTCGAGGGAGGGTGGTTATCAGTGCTGTTTTGTTCAATTTCGATAGGTTCAAGAAGCTTGCTAGGATCATCAAGACCTGACACGCCTAGTTTGGAGCTGACTCCCGGCTTTCGCGTATTGTTCAGTTTCCGCATGAATTTTGGCGCATCTTCGTCGCGGCTTGCCTTCGCTTCGACAATGGCAAATTTTTCGCCTCCATTGTTGGCCGGGTTGGCGCGCCAAACAGCATCTATTCCCGTACCGTTAGCGCCATCCGACAATTTGTAGAGAACGTGCTTCGCCTTCGGACTTCCTCCCGCCGACAGTTTCCCCGTCTTACTCGCACTCGGTATTCCCTCAAGCCACTTACCATCCGCCCCCTTATCATGCCCATCCCAATCCTTACCCCAACCAAACTCCATCGCACAAATGTAATCGGCAATGTGCTCCCCGCTGACACCCAGTCCTTCATTCAAAATGCTGGATGGAGCCTGAAGACCGACCTTGGAAGCTTCAACCTGATTGGAGTGGGTACTGCTCGCGCCATCCTTACCTTTCGCGGCAACAGCAGAGTCTTTATTGGCTGGCTTTTCTGCTCTCTTGGGATGGCTTGATCCGGAGGAGGCCGCAGAGCTATTGCGCTGCATCCCTTTCCATTTAATCAACCGCTTCTCAACAATGCCCACCATGGCCGGCATGTTGTCGCGAGAGGCTGCGAGGACGGTGACGACTGTTGTTTTCGCCCAGTTCGGGAGGCTTTGGAAAGTCGATGAGTCTTTAACGCCAGTGATGATCTCGTCGAGTTCAGCACGCAGTTTTCCCGCGTCGAAGATCTGTTTCAGCAGTTCTTCCGGGCTGGTTTTAATTCCGCACTCTTGCAGTACAAAACGAAGCAGGTCAAACAGCACTGGCGCATAGCGCTGCGGGTCTTTGTTAACGATGCGCAAGCTTTTCTTCAGCCCGTCGCCCGGACCTGGAATCCAGCCGATGACGGCCATCAGCAGATCAAACTGAGCTTCTTCCTTACCGTCTGTCGACTCTGCGTTATAGAGGACGATAGATGACTCGATCGTGTCGTAGGCGTCGATGGCCTGGCCAAGAAACGGCACTGCGCCGAGCGCGATGCCTTTAGCCAGTTCCACTGCTGCCTCTTGGTAGGCGGCGCTACGGTCCTGGCCCTCGTCGTTTGCGCTCTCAGCTATTGCCTCGCTCATGTCAGCCTCCCTGCGGCTTTCTCCACCAATGTTTGTAAATCAACCTGGTCCGGATCCAGGCCGAGCTTGCGTAAATCGGCGTTGACCTTCTCGTCAGAGTTTTGGACGACCGCTACGCTTTCACGGTTGTAAGGCCTCGGATCCTCACCGTAATAAACCTTGGCCGGTCCTTTCGGAACATCCTCCAACCGGGCGAAACCGTCGTCATCCAGTACGCCTTCGCGCGTCGACCCATCTGCGAAGTCAACGCGATATGAAGCGCCGGGGACGGGCTCGAGATTGTCGTAATGCAGGTTCAATTCCAGCCAGGTCGGGTTCGGCTTGGCTTGCTTCATCAAGTGCCCGGCGATGTCGGCAGCCGCGAGGCCGGGTACAAGTGGACCAAGGATTCCAATCCCGCTGCCCACCCCAGGCGCGCCGCCCGAGTTGGTCTTCACCTCCGCCCCACTGATCGTCACCCCACCCGCATCCACCTTGACGAAACTCCCGCCAGCCTTGGCCGTCAGTTCCATCCCGCCTTCAACCACGACAGTGTCCCCGGCGTGGTAGTGGATCTCTTGCCCGGCCTCGACAAATTGCGCCGTGCCCACCTTCACATGCTGGGTGACGCCCACCGTCAGGTGATCGTCCGCCCGCGCTTCGGTCTTGCGATCCAGTTGCGTGATGCGGTGTTCTTCTACCTTGAATTCGCTGAAGACATTGGCCTCGACCGTGTCGTGCCGCTCGTTGCCGATGCGGATTTTCTGGTCGTGCTCGATGTTTTCATCCCAGTCGCGCTGGGCGTGCAGGTAAATCTGTTCCGCGCCTTTTTTGTCTTCGATCCGAAACTCGTTGTAGCCCTTGCCACCTGGCGAGCTCAGGGTTTTGAAGGTGCTGCGGGTCTTGTTGGCCGGCAGGTCGTAGGGGACGACGTTTTCCTTGTGGAACAGGCAGCCGGTGATCAGCGGTTGGTCCGGGTCGCCTTCCATGAACGACACCAGCACTTCCATGCCGACGCGCGGGATGGCGATGCCGCCGTAGGCACTGCCGGCCCAGCCGGTGGCGACGCG
>NZ_JBNNWE010000121.1:0-15753 GCF_050280905.1 Pseudomonas sp. NPDC086278 | reverse complement strand
ACGGTGGTCACGGAGCATCTGACCTATCCGGGGTTGATCAGTGTTGCGCGCATGCTCGGCATCAAACTGATCGGCGTCGCGATGGATGACGAGGGCGACGAACGTGGTACTCGTGAGTACAACATGGCACTGGGCGAGCGTCGTGCGAAAGCCGTTCAGCGCTACCTGGTACTGCAAGGTGTTTCCCCAGCTCAACTGGAGCTGGTTTCCTACGGTAAAGAGCGTCCAGTTGCTACTGGCCACGACGAGCAGTCCTGGGCTCAAAACCGTCGCGTCGAACTGCGTAAGTAATTCGTCATGCGAACGTGCCGTCGTGCTGTAACTGTTCTGGCTCTCAGTCTCGCACCGCTTGCGGTGTGGGCTGCGGTTCCTGTGGTCGACAACAACTCCGGCAATAGCGGGAGTAGTTATCCGCCTGCGGGTTACGGTACGAACGGCGCCTATGCCGGGGGAGGGGTTTCGGCCCCTGTCTCGGCACAGGGCGAGCTGTTCAACCAATTGCAATCCATGCAGGAGCAGATCTCACGCCAACAGGGTGTGATCGAAGTTCTGCAAAATGATGTAGCGCGCATGAAGCAAGAGAACCTGGAGCGATATCAGGATCTTGATCGGCGCATAGGAACCGGCGTTGCACCAGCCGCGACTCCTGATAATTCTTCCACCGGTGGTGATTTGAATGCACCCGCCGGTGCAGCAGCAGGCGCAAGTGCCGGAGCGGCCGCCGCTCAAGCACCCGCCGCGGGTAGCGAGCCGGCCGATCCGGCGAAGGAAAAACTGTATTACGATGCAGCCTTCGATTTGATCAAGGCCAAGGATTTCGACAAGGCCAGTCAGGCTTTTTCCGCTTTCCTGCGCAAGTACCCAAACAGCCAATACGCGGGCAATGCCCAGTACTGGTTGGGCGAAGTCAATTTGGCCAAGGGCGATCTGCAAGGTGCAGGTCAAGCATTTGCCAAGGTTTCGCAGCTGTACCCAAAGCACCCTAAAGTGCCTGATTCGCTGTACAAGCTGGCTGATGTAGAACGCCGCCTCGGTCATCCCGACAAGGTCAAAGGCATTCTGCAGCAGGTTGTGTCCCAATATCCGGGTACTTCCGCCGCTCAGCTGGCCCAGCGTGATCTGCAAAAAATGTAAGGGCTGCTTGACCCATATCGAAGAAACCCGCGCTTGTCGCGGGTTTTTTCGTTAGAATTCACGCCCTTTTTTATGAAACACGCTTTTTGGGATCTACGCGGTGGCGGGGTTCCTTGAAGTGCCTGACGGAGGCGGACAGCCTGTTTAGCTGTTATGCCCGTGGCGACTATGCAAGACACATTGAGAATCACCGAAGTTTTCTACTCGTTGCAGGGTGAAACGCGGACTGCCGGGCTGCCCACTGTTTTTGTGCGCCTGACCGGTTGCCCATTGCGTTGCCAATACTGCGACAGCGCCTACGCGTTCACTGGCGGCACTATTCGCACGCTCGACGACATCCTCGAGCAAGTGGCTGGTTTCCGCCCGCGTTATGTCTGTGTCACCGGCGGCGAGCCGTTGGCGCAACCTAATGCCATCCCATTGCTCAAGCAGTTGTGCGACGCCGGTTATGAAGTGTCACTGGAAACCAGTGGTTCTATCGACATCTCGGCGGTAGATTCCCGGGTCAGTCGCGTCGTCGACCTTAAAACTCCAGGGTCGAAAGAGGTGCACCGCAACCGCTACGAGAACATCGAACTGCTGACGCCCAACGACCAGGTGAAGTTTGTCATCTGCTCACGTGAAGACTACGACTGGGCCGTGTCCAAGCTGATCCAGTACGGTCTTGATCGACGGGCCGGCGAAGTGTTGTTCTCGCCAAGTCACCATGATCTGAATGCTCGGGATCTGGCGGACTGGGTGGTGGCGGACAACCTGCCAGTGCGCCTGCAATTGCAGCTGCACAAATATCTTTGGAATGACGAGCCGGGGCGTTGATATGACTGAACAACTGAACACTGCTGAAAAACGTGCAGTCATCCTGCTGTCCGGTGGCCTCGATTCGGCGACTGTCGTGGCCATGGCTCGCGCTGAAGGTTACCGCTGCTACACCATGAGCTTCGATTACGGTCAGCGTTCTCACGCCGAATTGCACGCCGCAGCCCGTGTCGCCCGCGACCTGGGTGTGGTTGAGCACAAAGTGATTGGTCTGAACCTGAATGGTATGGGCGGCTCGGCACTGACCGACAGTAGCATCGATATTCCGGAAACGCCGGGTGAAGGTATTCCTGTGACGTACGTGCCGGCGCGTAACACGGTGTTTTTGTCGTTGGCGCTGGGCTGGGCTGAAGTGCTCGGCGCGCGCGACATCTTTATCGGCGTGAACGCGGTGGATTACTCCGGTTACCCGGACTGTCGTCCCGAGTTCATCGAGTCGTTCGAACGCATGGCCAATCTGGCGACCAAAGCCGGCGTGGAAGGCAATGGCTTCCGCATCCAGGCACCACTGCAGAACCTGAGCAAGGCGCAGATCGTCGAGGCAGGTGTGAAGCTGGGCGTGGATTACGGGCTCACCGTTTCCTGCTATCAGGCCGACGATAAAGGCTACGCATGCGGCAAATGCGACAGCTGCCGACTGCGCGCGGAAGGCTTCGCGGCGGCCGGAATCACTGATCCAACCCCTTATTTTTGATTTATTTCAAATTAGGTGTTGAATAGTCCTTAAAAATCAGTATTATACGCGCCACCACACAGCGGGTCGTTAGCTCAGTTGGTAGAGCAGTTGGCTTTTAACCAATTGGTCGTAGGTTCGAATCCCACACGACCCACCATTTTTGTAGCAGTTTTAAAAGTCTGGAAGGCCCACGCAAGTGAGGATTTCCGGATTTTTTTTTGCCCGCGATTTGAGCTCGGCTCCGCGCGGGGCTGCACCGCGTGACGCAAGTCAGAATCATCTTTTGCATCCACGGGATATTCTGTAGCCTTGCGCAGCTTCAACGCTGTCCGTGCCTGATGAATACTCACTCTCCCGGCGGTACCCTGATGGGTCCGGAGCCGGGTGTATACTCGACTTTCGCGCGAAAGCGCCTGCAGGTCTTGCGAACATGACGCAGATTTCCGAACGCCTTCTGGTTCAAGCTCACCTCGACGCCAAGCAGCCCAAGCCGCTGACCGCCGAGGAAGAGGCTTATTACCGTGCCGCCATCGCTGCCGAGCTCAAGGCTCAGGACGCGGTGCTGGTTGCTCACTTCTATTGCGATCCGGTCATTCAGGCCCTGGCCGAAGAAACCGGTGGATGCGTCTCCGACTCGCTGGAGATGGCCCGCTTCGGCAACGCTCACCCGGCCAAGACCGTGGTGGTCGCCGGAGTAAAGTTCATGGGCGAAACCGCGAAAATCCTCAACCCTGAAAAGCGCGTGCTGATGCCGACTCTGGAAGCGACTTGTTCGCTGGACCTGGGTTGCCCGGTGGACGAGTTCTCGGCGTTCTGCGATCAGCACCCGGAACGCACGGTGGTGGTGTATGCCAACACGTCGGCGGCGGTCAAAGCCCGGGCGGACTGGGTGGTGACTTCCAGCTGTGCGCTGGAAATCGTCGAGAGCCTGATGGATAACGGCGAAACCATCATCTGGGGCCCGGACAAACACTTGGGCACCTACATTCAGCGCAAGACCGGTGCTGACATGTTGCTGTGGGACGGCGCCTGCATCGTTCACGAAGAGTTCAAGTCCAAGCAACTCGAAGACATGAAGGCGCTGTACCCGGATGCGGCGATTCTGGTGCACCCGGAGTCGCCGACGTCGGTGATCGAACTGGCGGACGCCGTCGGTTCCACCAGTCAGCTGATTGCAGCGGCGCAGAGCTTGCCGAACAAGACCCTGATCGTGGCTACCGACCGCGGCATCTTCTACAAGATGCAGCAGCTGTGCCCGGACAAGGTCTTCATCGAAGCGCCAACGGCCGGTAATGGCGCAGCGTGCCGCAGTTGCGCGCACTGCCCGTGGATGGCGATGAATACCCTTGAGCGGACGCTGAAGAGCTTGAAGGAGGGGACGAACGAGATCTTTGTTGACCCGGCGTTGATTCCGCAGGCGATTCGGCCGTTGAAGCGGATGCTCGACTTCACGCACGCCGCGCGAATGAAGTTGGCCGGTAACGCTTAAAGCAAAAAATGTGGGAGCGGGCTTGCTCGCGAAAGCGGTCGATCAGTCAACATTTACAGTGACTGAAACACTGCCTTCGCGAGCAAGCCCGCTCCCACATTGGTTTCTGTGTGGCTGGATTACTTGGTTTTCTTCGGAATCCGCACCAACTGCGTATTGGAATACATGTCATGCCAGCTGCGTTTCTGTTTGTCGAACAGCGACCAGAAGAACCCCAGCCCAACGCACAGCCAAGACGCAATCGACACCACAAACCGCAGCAGCGCCTGCCACAGGCTAATCGAGGATCCGTCGGCATTCTGCACGCGGATGCACCAGACCTGCATGCCCAGTGTCTGGCCGGACCAGGTCCAGAACTTGGCAAAGAACCCGAACAGCACAAAAAACAATACTGTCGACAGTAGCGGATCACCGTCGAGCGCGCCGGCCTCGGTCAGTGTGCGCATTTTTTCTTCGCCGAGGATCGCCATCTGAATCATCTTGTAAATGCCGCTGGTGACGATCAGCAGGGCGGTGCACAGCAGAAAATCATAGAACATCGCTGCCAGGCGACGACCCAGGCCGACAGCGGGAAAGTCGCCCTGGGGGTTGAGCAGGTGTTTCGACATGACAGCCTCTGGGCAGAAAAAAGAAGCCATTTTACGGATTTACGCGCACAAAAAAGCCCCTGATGTCAGCATCAGGGGCTTTTTCGTTACAGAAGATTAACCTTCTGCCTGTACCTCGTCAGCCTGCATGCCTTTCTGGCCTTGCACGGCAACGAAAGTCACTTTCTGGCCTTCTTTCAGGCTTTTGAAGCCGTTGCCCTGAATAGCGCGGAAATGCACGAACAGATCCGGCCCGCTTTCTGGAGTGATAAAACCAAACCCTTTCTCGTCGTTAAACCACTTGACGGTACCGCTCTGACGTGTGGACATTTCTTATTCCTTTGACGCAAAAAATTAATGACAGCCTCCTTCTCATGAAAGAGTACTGGGGCTGGTTGCAAGAGAGTAAGAAGACGTCGAACGGGATGTAGCTAACTTGTAGGCTACTGCCCAGGTCACGATTCCAAGCGACCCATGCAAACACAGTGAACAAACTCTACGCCAACTACGAGAGAAAAAACAAGCCCCGTGAGAGGCCCGGTTTTGCTCGGGTTGCTGCTCGTTAGTATGTTCACTAGTTCCGGCTTATTCGATACGGTTGTTCCATTGTTTTCGAACGTTATAAGCAACGTTCATAAACGAAACCTTGCACTGTTTTATGGCGGATGCGTTACAGATTAGTGCACTGTTAACGCAACCGCGTTACGTATAGAAACAGTCAATCAACCACGATAGTAGCGTTGTGGAACAAATGGCATTTTGCTTACAAGCAAGGGCACCTTTTTCCCACGGACAATCGCCCAAACGGGTGTGTCGATCGCGATGTAAGCACTGTCGAGGTAACCCATCGCCAATGGACCGCCCAGCGTCGGACCGAAACCACCGCTGCACACCGTTCCGATGATGTCGCCCGCTTCGTTGACGATTTCTGCGCCTTCACGCACCGGGGTACGTTCCTGAGGCAACAGACCCACGCGCTTGCGGCTCACGCCGGCGTGTTGCTGAGCGAATACGTTTTCAGCGCCAGGAAAGCCGCCGGCCCGCGCGCCATCGGCACGACGGGGCTTGGAGATCGCCCACAGCAGGCTCGCCTCGATCGGCGTGGTGTCGGTGTTCATGTCGTGCCCGTAGAGGCACAGGCCGGCTTCCAGGCGCAATGAGTCGCGCGCGCCGAGGCCGATGGCCGCCACTTCGGGTTCCGCCAGCAGCGCGCGAGCCAGGGCTTCGGCATTGGCGGCCGGGACCGAGATTTCGAAACCGTCTTCACCGGTGTAGCCCGAACGGCTGACAAAGCAGTCCACGCCCAGCAGCTTCACGCGAGCGAACTGCATGAAGGTCATCTTTGACACTTCAGGCGCCAGCCGTGCGAGCACGGCGACAGCGGCCGGACCTTGCAGGGCCAGCAACGCGCGCGCTTCGAACAGCGGTTCAATCGTGCATTGATTGTCAATGTGCTTGCGCAGGTGCGCCAGATCCTGATCCTTGCAAGCGGCGTTGACCACCAGGAACAGTTCATCATTGCCAAGGTTGGCGACCATCAGGTCGTCAAGAATGCCGCCAGTCTCGTTGGTGAACATCGCATAACGCTGCATGCCCACCGGCAAATCGACGATGTCCACCGGCACCAGGGTTTCCAGGGCTTTGGCGGCATTCGCACCGGTCAGGCGGATCTGGCCCATGTGCGACACGTCGAACAACCCCGCGTGATCACGGGTGTGCTGGTGTTCTTTCATCACACCCAGCGGGTATTGCACCGGCATGTCGTAGCCGGCGAATGGCACCATGCGCGCGCCGAGTTCGATGTGCAGGGCGTGCAGCGGGGTTTTCAGCAATGGTTCGGTGGACATATTCAGCTCCTGAAAAAGTCTGCGGATGCGCGAGCATCAGCACTCGATAATGTTGACCGCCAAACCGCCACGGGCGGTTTCCTTGTATTTGCTTTTCATGTCGGCGCCGGTCTGGCGCATGGTGCGAATGACCTTGTCCAGCGAGACAAAGTGCTGGCCGTCGCCGCGCAGGGCCATGCGCACTGCGTTGATGGCTTTCACCGAGCCCATGGCGTTGCGCTCGATGCACGGCACTTGCACCAGCCCGCCAATCGGGTCGCAGGTCAGGCCGAGGTTATGTTCCATGCCGATTTCCGCAGCGTTTTCCACCTGCGAAACGCTGCCGCCGAGCACTTCGCACAAGGCGCCGGCCGCCATCGAACAGGCCACGCCGACTTCGCCCTGACAACCGACTTCGGCGCCGGAGATCGAGGCGTTTTCCTTGTACAGAATGCCGATGGCGGCGGCGGTCAGCAGAAAGCGCACGACCCCATCGTCATTGGCACCGGGAATGAAGCGAATGTAGTAATGCAGCACCGCCGGGATGATGCCCGCCGCACCGTTAGTGGGCGCGGTGACGACGCGTCCGCCATTGGCGTTTTCTTCGTTGACGGCCAGGGCGTACAGGTTGACCCAGTCGAGCACTGACAAAGGATCGCGCAGCGCCGATTCCGGGTTCTTGCACAGTTGGCGATGCAGCGCGGCGGCGCGGCGTTTGACTTTCAAACCACCGGGCAGGATGCCTTCGTTGCGGCAACCGGCCTCAACGCAATCCTGCATCACTTGCCAGATGTTCAGCAGTCCGGCACGGGTTTGCGCTTCCGGGCGCCAGGCGCTTTCATTGGCCAGCATCAACTGGCTGATCGACAAGCCATGGGTGGCGCAATGACTGAGCAAGTCCTTGGCGCTTTTGAACGGGTAGGTCAGCGCAGTCGCGTCTTCGACGATGCGGTCGGCGCCGGCGGCGTCTTCATCGACGACAAAACCGCCACCGACCGAGTAGTACTCGCGGCTGCGGATTTGAATGCCCGCCGCATCGAACGCGCGAAAAATCATGCCGTTGGGGTGATAGGCCAGCGGTTTGCGAATCATCGCCAGGTGTTCTTTCTCATTGAACGCAATGCTGTGTTCGCCGAGCAGGTTCAAGCGACCGTTGCCACGAATTTCTTGCAGGCGGGCGGCGACGGTTTCGGTGTTCACGGTGTCCGGGTGTTCGCCTTCCAGGCCGAGCAGCACAGCCTTGTCGCTGCCGTGGCCCTTCCCGGTGGCGCCAAGCGAGCCGTAGAGCTCGACTTTGACGTTGTGGGTCGCGGCCAACTGCCCTTCACGACGTAACCCTTCGGCGAAACGCGCGGCGGCGCGCATCGGGCCGACGGTGTGGGAACTGGAGGGACCGATGCCAATCTTGAACAGGTCGAACACGCTTAACGACATGGTTGTTCTCCGGTTTCTTGTTATGGGAATTCGCGGAATCTGGGGCATTGCACGGACCCTGTGGGAGCGAGCTTGCTCGCGATAGCGGTCTTTCAGTCGACATCAATTGTGAATGTCAGTCCGTCATCGCGAGCAAGCTCGCTCCCACAGGGTTTTGTGGTGTTGTCGAAAGTGGGGGCTAGTGCCTCGCCCCCACTGGTTTAAGCGTAGCTTTCGATCGACGGGCAGGCGCACACCAGGTTGCGATCGCCAAACACGTTGTCGACGCGACCGACCGGTGGCCAGTATTTGCCTTCGATCAACGATGCCACCGGGTACACCGCTTGCTCACGGCTGTACGGATGCGTCCACTCGCCGACGATTTCCGCCGCGGTGTGCGGGGCGTTTTTCAACGGGTTGTCTTCCTTGTCCAGCGTGCCGTTTTCCACCGCGCGGATTTCCTCGCGGATGTGGATCATCGCGTCGCAGAAGCGGTCGAGTTCTTCCTTGGATTCGCTTTCGGTCGGCTCGATCATCAGCGTGCCCGCCACCGGGAACGACATGGTCGGCGCGTGGAAACCGAAGTCGATCAAACGCTTGGCGACGTCATCGACGCTGATGCCGCTGCTGTCTTTCAACGGACGCAGGTCGAGGATGCATTCGTGCGCCACCAACCCATTGCTGCCGGTGTAGAGCACTGGGTAGTGCTCTTCGAGGCGACGGGAAATGTAGTTGGCATTGAGGATTGCCAATTGCGAAGCGCGCTTCAGACCAGCGCCGCCCATCATGCGGATGTACATCCAGGTGATCGGCAAAATGCTTGCGCTGCCGAACGGTGCCGCGCAGACCGCGCCTTCTTTGCGTTCCATCTGCGCGTGGCCCGGCAGGAACGGGGTCAGGTGCGATTTCACGCCAATCGGGCCGACGCCCGGGCCGCCACCGCCGTGGGGGATGCAGAAGGTTTTGTGCAGGTTCAGGTGCGAGACGTCGCCGCCGAACTTGCCCGGCGCGCAGAGGCCGACCATCGCGTTCATGTTGGCGCCGTCGATGTACACCTGGCCGCCGTGGTCGTGAATGATGCCGCAGATTTCGCGGATGCCTTCTTCGAACACACCGTGGGTCGACGGGTAAGTGATCATCAGCGCCGCGAGGTGTTCGCGGTGCTCGATGGCCTTGGCGCGCAGGTCTTCGATGTCGACGTTGCCACGGGCATCGCACGCGGTGACGACCACGCGCATACCGGCCATGTTGGCGGTCGCCGGGTTGGTGCCGTGGGCGGACGACGGGATCAGGCAGATGTCGCGACGGTCGTCGCCACGGCTCTGGTGATAAGCACGAATCGCCAACAGGCCGGCGTATTCACCCTGGGAACCGGCGTTCGGTTGCAGCGAGATCGCGTCGTAACCGGTGGCGGCGCAGAGCATCGCTTCCAGTTCGTCGGTCAGTTGCTGGTAACCGGCGCTTTGCGCGGCCGGGGCGAACGGGTGCAGGGCACCGAATTCAGCCCAGGTCACCGGGATCATTTCGCTGGCGGCGTTGAGTTTCATGGTGCACGAGCCTAGCGGGATCATCGTGCGATCCAGCGCCAGGTCCTTGTCGGCGAGCTTGCGCAGGTAGCGCATCAGCTCGGTTTCCGAGTGGTAACGGTTGAACACCGGATGGCTGAGGATCGGCGATTGACGCGCCAGTGCGGCCGGCATCGTGCTGACCACGGACGTGGCGAGGGCGGCGAAGTCTGGCAGCGCTTTGCCGTCGGCCAGCAAAGCCCACAAGGCTTCAACGTCCGCTGGCGACGTGGTTTCGTCGAGGGACAGGCCCAGACGTTCAGCATCGATCACACGCAGGTTGATCTGATGGGCGTGCGCCTTGTCGTGCAGCTTGGCGGTGTTGGCGCCGGTGTTGAGGGTCAGGGTGTCGAAGAAGCTTTGCTGCTCAACCTGCAGACCGATGGCGTTCAAGCCCTTGGCCAGAATCGCCGTTAGGTGATGCACGCGGTTGGCGATTTGCGTCAGGCCTTTCGGGCCGTGGTACACGGCGTACATGCTGGCGATGTTGGCCAGCAGCACTTGGGCGGTGCAGATGTTCGACGTGGCTTTCTCGCGGCGGATATGTTGCTCGCGCGTCTGCATCGCCAGGCGCAGGGCCGGTTTGCCGAAGCGGTCCACGGACACACCGACCAGACGGCCCGGCATGTCGCGCTTGAACGCGTCCTTGGTGGAGAAGAAAGCCGCATGCGGGCCACCGAAGCCCAGCGGTACGCCGAAACGTTGCGCGCTACCGATGGCGACGTCGGCACCGAACTCGCCCGGCGGCGTCAGCACGGTCAGGGCCAGCAGGTCGGCGGCGACGGCGACCAAGGCGTTGGCGGCGTGGAAGCGCTCGGTCAGTTCGCGGTAATCAAACACGTCACCGTTGCTGGCCGGGTATTGCAGCAGCGCGCCGAAGAACGGTGTCACGTCGGTCAGTGCGAGCTCGTCGCCGACCACCACGTCAATGCCCAACGGCTCGGCACGGGTGCGCAGCACGTCGAGGGTTTGCGGGTGGCAATGCACGGAGGCGAAGAAGGCGTGGCTGCCCTTGTTCTTGCTCAGGCGTTTGCAGAAGGTCATCGCTTCGGCAGCGGCGGTGGCTTCGTCCAGCAAGGAAGCGTTGGCAATCGGCAGGCCGGTGAGGTCGCTGATCAGGGTCTGGAAGTTCAGCAGCGCTTCGAGACGGCCCTGGGAAATCTCTGGTTGGTACGGGGTGTAGGCGGTGTACCAGGCCGGATTTTCCAGCAGGTTGCGCAGGATCGGCGACGGCGTGTGCGTGCCGTAGTAACCCTGGCCGATGAACGTCTTGAACAGCTGGTTTTTGCCGGCGATGGATTTGATCAGCGCCAGGGCATCGGCCTCGCTCAGGCCGTCTTCGAGGCCGAGGACGCTGGTGCCTTTGATGCTGTCCGGAATGACGCTGGCGCTCAGGGCTTCCAGGGAGTCGAAACCGAGGCTGTTGAGCATGGCTTGTTCGTCGCCGGCACGCGGGCCGATGTGGCGAGCGATGAATTCGTTGGCGGTGCTTATGTTTACAACGGCAGGGTTTACTTGAGTCATGTCGGCGCTCCTCAGGCTTCAGCGTTGGCTTTGATCAGACGGTCGTAAGCGTCTTGATCCAACAGTTTGGCGACCGCCAAGGCGTCGGTCGGTTGAAAGCGGAAGAACCAGCCTTCGCCCAGCGGCGCTTCGTTGACCAGTTCCGGGCTGTTGTCGAGCGCCGGGTTTACTTCCAGCACTTCGCCGTCGAGGGGCATGTACACGCCGCTGGCGGCTTTTACCGATTCCACGGTGGCGGCTTCGTCGCCTTTTTTGTAGGACTGCAGCTCCGGCAGTTGTACGAAAACCACGTCGCCCAGGGCGTTCTGCGCGAAAGCGGTGATGCCGACTGTGACGCTGCCGTCAGCTTCGGTGCGCAGCCATTCGTGGTCTTCAGTAAAACGCAACTCGCTCATGGAAACTCCTAAGGGGGGCCAGACTTGTCTGGTGGACGCGATTGAATGCTTGGGCAAAAGCCCTGCTTTATGAGTGGTTGCTTAGCAAAATCGCGGCCAAACTTATTAAGTTCTTATAAATCAATAAGTTGAGCGGCATGGAAGTGCGAGTAAATCGGATGACTGTAGCGAAATCGCTACAGTCTGAAGCGAAGAAAAAAGCGTATTGGGATCAAAGCCTTGCACAGCGGTGATCTGGTGCGGGTGTATCGATATCGTTCCGCTGTAGCGCTTTCAGTACAGGTGAAGGTCGCTTTTGAGCACGATTTTGAACATGGCCGCAAACCCCTGTGGGAGCGGGCTTGCTCGCGAATGGCTGTGTGTCAGGCAACGTTGATGTCGACTGACACTTCGCATTCGCGAGCAAGCCCGCTCCCACATTTTTGACCGAGTAAGGCTTACGGCTTGTTGGGAATGCCGTACTTGCGCAATCGATGGGCAATCGCGGTGTGGGAGGTTTGCAGCCGACTGGCCAGTTGCCGCGTCGACGGATAGCTGACGTACAGCTTTTCCAGCAGGGTTTTCTCGAACGCTTCCACCGCTTGCTCAAGGCTGTCGACTTCGCTGTCACTCTGGCGCGCCACCGAGGTGCCGGCGATGTCGAGGTCGCCGATGTCCACCAGGCTGCTTTCGCAGATTGCCGCCGCGCGAAAGATCACGTTCTGCAATTGGCGCACGTTGCCGGGCCAGCGATTGCACAGCAGCGCCGGATAGGTGCCGGGCGCGAGACGACAGACCGGACGCTGGATTTGCGCGCAGGCCTGCTGCATGAAATAGCGGGCCAACAGCAAAATGTCCTGGCCGCGTTCCCGCAGCGGCGGCACTTCGACGTTGAGCACGTTGAGGCGATAGAACAGGTCTTCGCGAAACGAGCCTTCGCCGACCATTTTTTCCAGATCGCGGTGGGTCGCGCTGAGGATGCGTACGTTGACCTTTACCTCGCGGTCACCGCCGACGCGACGGAAGCTGCCATCGTTCAAAAACCGCAGCAATTTCGCCTGCAAGTACGGCGACATCTCGCCGATCTCGTCGAGGAACACCGTGCCCTGGTTGGCCAGTTCCATCAGGCCCGGTTTGCCACCGCGTTGCGCACCGGTGAAGGCGCCGGGGGCGTAGCCGAACAGTTCGCTTTCGGCGAGGTTCTCTGGCAATGCCGCGCAATTCAACGCGAGGAACGGTGCGCTGTGCCGGGCGCTGATAGCGTGACAGGCGCGGGCCACCAGTTCTTTGCCGGTGCCGGTTTCACCTTGAATCAACAGCGGCGCATCCAGCGCCGCGACCCGTTGCGCGCGAGCCTTTAGCGTGCGGATCGCCGGGGACTCGCCCAGCAACGCATCGAAGCCTTCGGCGTGGTCGTGGTGCAGCGCCGACAGGCGTTCACCGATGCGGTTCGGTTGATACAGCGTCAGCAACGCGCCGGCGTCGGTGATCGGCGTGGCGTCCAGCAGCAAGGTCTGGCCATTGACGGTGATCTCGCGCAGCGGCAAACGGAAGCCGTGCTCCAGCAACGCGTCGAGCAGCGCCGGATCGGCAAACAGCTCGGCGACGCTTTCGCCCGCCGGCTCGCGGCCATACAACGCAATCAGCGCCGGGTTGGCCAGCAGCACCTTGCCGGCGCTGTCGAGCGCCAATACCGGGTCGGTCATGGCGGCGAGCAATGCGTCGAGCTGCAAGTGGCGGCGCTGGCCGGGAAGGATGTCGACCACCGTCATCGCCTGCACGCCGCGCACACTCAGCAGGGCATCGCGCAGCTCTTCCAGCACGTCCGGGCTCAGGGTCGGGGCGTCGATGTAGACATTGGGCGGAACCATTTCCACCGCATCCAGATTGAGATTGCGCCCACCGAGCAGGGCCAGGACTTCCTGGGTGATGCCGACGCGGTCGATGAAGCTGACGTGGATACGCATGGGGCAGTTTTTTTAATCTGACGTGCGGAGGGTGGCAAGTATGCCTTGGGGCGGGCGAATGGTGAAATCCTGCGACGCGCAACCCTGTGGGAGCGGGCTTGCTCGCGAAAGCGGTGTGTCAGGCAGCATTGACGACGACTGATACGGCGCTTTCGCGAGCAACCCCGCTCCCACAGATTGTGCGTTCGCAGATGTATCGGATTATTCCAAGTGCTCCGGTTTCACCGGGTCACCGGATTTGACGTCGAGCTGCGCCCGCACGTCCTCGAACATGGCGTCGTAGACGTTGTGCATCGAGGTGATACTGGCGTCCTTGGGCATACCGTACTTTTGCGCGCGATGCATGGCATGCCGGGCGAAGTCGAACGCCTGGTCCTTGGGCAGGAAGAAATCCTCTTTCACGTCCTTGCCCTCGATGCTGCCATGCATCTTGAACAGCATGCCTTTGCCTTCCGTGGGGTCCTGTGTGACTTCGTAATCGATGCACAGGTTGTAACTGAAATCGTCTTTGTTCAGCGCATGGCGCTCGATGTGCAAATGACCCGGCTCAAACGTTGCCATTGACGTTGCTCCTTACAAATAAGTAATGCCAGGTGTCGCCGTGCTGATGCGGGTGCCGGCCTTGCCCTGGACGATCGCTTCGATGTCCGAGAGTGAACCGATGACCGCGACTTTGCCAGTTTTGCGGGCGAACTCGCAGGCCGCCTGGACCTTCGGCCCCATCGAGCCTGCGGCGAAGCCGAGTTTTTCCATGTCGTCCGGGTGGGCCTGGGCGATGGCTTTTTGCGTGGGTTTGCCGAAGTCGATGAACGCCGCGTTGACGTCGGTGGCGATCACCAGCAAGTCGCTTTCAAGCTGTTCGGCCAGCAGCGCCGAGCACAGGTCTTTGTCGATCACGGCTTCCACGCCTTGCAGCTTGCCGTGGGCGCCGTACATCGTCGGAATGCCGCCGCCGCCGGCGCAGATCACGATGCTGCCTTTTTCCAGCAGCCACTTGATCGGGCGGATTTCGAAGATGCGTTTCGGTCTGGGGCTGGCCACCACGCGGCGGTATTTATCGCCGTCCGGGGCAATCGCCCAGCCTTTTTCGGCGGCGAGTTTTTCGGCTTCGGCTTTGGCGTAGACCGGGCCGATAGGTTTGGTCGGGTTCTGGAAGGCCGGGTCGTTGGCGTCGACTTCAACCTGGGTCAGCAGCGTGGCGAAGGGCACTTCGAAGTCCAGCAGATTGCCCAGTTCCTGCTCGATGATGTAGCCGATCATGCCTTCGGTTTCGGCACCGAGCACGTCCAGCGGATACGGCGAAACCTGGGTGTACGCGGCCGCTTGCAGCGACAGCAGGCCGACTTGCGGGCCATTGCCGTGGGCGATGACCAGTTGGTTGCCGGCGTAGATCTTGGCGATCTGTTCGGTGGCAATCCGGATGTTGGCGCGTTGATTGTCCGCGGTCATGGGTTCACCACGGCGGAGCAGGGCGTTACCGCCCAGGGCAACGACGATACGCATGATTCAGTCCTTCTACAGAGAGCTGGCAACCGACTCGGCCTACTGTGGGAGCGGGCTTGCTCGCGAAAGCGGTGGGTCAGGCAAAGCAATGCAAACTGACACAGCGCATTCGCGAGCAAGCCCGCTCCCACATTGACCGAGTTCGATCGGTGGGAGTGCGCGGGCTGTTAGATATCCGCCAACGCCGACACCAGGATCGCCTTGATGGTGTGCATGCGGTTTTCCGCTTGCTCGAAGGCGATGTTGGCCGGCGATTCGAAGACTTCTTCCGTCACCTCAACGCCATTGGCCAGGTGCGGATAACGCGCGGCGATGTCCTTGCCGACCTTGGTTTCGCTGTTGTGGAACGCCGGCAGGCAGTGCATGAACTTCACGCGCGGGTTGCCTGAAGCCTTCATCATTTTCGCGTTGACCTGGTACGGCAGCAGTTGCTCGATGCGCTCGTCCCACGCTTCCACCGGTTCACCCATCGACACCCAGATATCGGTGTGGATGAAGTCCACGCCCTTGACCGCTTCTTTCGGGTCTTCGGTGATGGTGATGCGCGCACCGCTGTCCTCGGCGAAGGCTTTGCACTGGGCGATGAAGTCCGCGTGCGGCCACAGCGCTTTCGGTGCGGCGATGCGCACGTCCATGCCCAGTTTGGCGCCGATCATCAGCAGCGAGTTGCCCATGTTGTAGCGGGCATCGCCGAGGTAGGCGTAGCTGATCTCATGCAGCGGCTTGTCGCTGTGTTCGCGCATGGTCAGGGTGTCGGCGATCATTTGCGTCGGGTGGAATTCAGACGGCGCAACACTCGGCTCCCGGCGCGCTGTTGGTCGATGTGCTGGGTTCCAGCCATCGTTCCATCGAATGGCGCGGCGAACGATTGATCTGTGA
>NZ_JBNNWE010000120.1:0-16920 GCF_050280905.1 Pseudomonas sp. NPDC086278 | reverse complement strand
GGGCCGGGTCTTTTTCGAAATATTTTTTGTACTCGGCCCAAGTGGTCGCCGCGATGGTGCGCAACTCGCCACGGGCCAGGGCTGGCTTGAGCAGGGCTGAAGCTATCGACGCGCCAAAAACCACCGCGCGTAACGCTCTGGACCAACTGGGCCAAATCGTTGCCGATCAGCTGGAAAACGGCGGCGAAATCACTCTGCCAGGTATCGGCAAACTGAAAGTGACTGAGCGTCCTGCCCGTACCGGTCGCAACCCTTCGACTGGCGCTGCCATCGAAATCGCTGCCAAGAAAGTTATCAAGCTGGTTGTGGCCAAAGGCCTGACCGACGCTGTTAACAAGTAAGACTTGTTAAAAAAAACCGTGCTCCGGAGTCATCCGGGCACGGTTTTTTTGTGTCTGCGATTCCCCCAGCACCGCTATACCAATGTGGGAGCGAGCTTGCTCGCGAAGGCGTCGTGTCAATCAACATCAATGTTGAATGAACAACCGCTTTCGCGAGCAAGCCCGCTCCCACATTTTCAAGCTGCGTGGCTCAGTTACCCTTGCGAACCCAACGCTCGCGCCACACCTGCTGCTCGGACTTGGTCTGGAAGGTCCAGGCAACGAAGCGGCTTTGTTTCTGGCCCTGGGACATCTCCACCACCTGGCTTTCCAGCACGCCCGCCTTTTTCAGCGCGGTCTGGATGGCTGGCAGGTTCGACGCTTTCGACACCAGGGTGCTGAACCACAGCACTTTGTGCTGGAAACTCGCACTCTCGGCGATCAGTTGCGTCACGAACCGGGCTTCGCCACCTTCACACCACAATTCGGCCGATTGACCGCCGAAGTTCAGCACCGGCAGTTTGCGTTTCGGATCGGCACGGCCCAAGGCGCGCCATTTCCGCTCGCTGCCTTTGGTCGCTTCGTCCATCGAGGCGTGGAACGGCGGGTTGCACATGGTCAGGTCGAAACGTTCGCCTGGTTCAAGCAGGCCCAGCAGGATGTGTTTGGGATTACTCTGCTGGCGCAGCTGGATGGCTTTGTTCAGCCCGTTTGATTGCACGATGGCTTTGGCCGCAGCCACCGCCGTCGGGTCGATTTCCGAACCGAGGAAGTGCCAGCGGTAGTCGCTGTAGCCGATCAACGGGTAGACGCAGTTGGCGCCCATGCCGATGTCGAGCACCTTGACCGGCGCGCCGCGCGGGATTTCGCCGTCGTTGACGCTGGCCAGCAGGTCGGCGAGGAAATGCACGTAATCGGCGCGCCCCGGTACCGGTGGGCACAGATAGTCGGCTGGAATGTCCCAATGAGCGATGCCATAGAACGACTTGAGCAGCGCCCGGTTGAACACGCGCACCGCGTCCGGGCTGGCGAAGTCGATGCTTTCCTTGCCATACGGATTGATGATCACGAACTTCGCCAGTTCTGGCGTGGTTTTGATCAGCGCCGGGAAGTCGTAACGACCCTGGTGGCGATTGCGCGGGTGCAGGCTGGCCTTCTCACGCGGCTCCACGACTTTGGCCGGGGTGGCGGAATCAGGCTTCTTGCGCGCAGGGCGGGGTGTGCGAGGGGCGTTCATGGGCGTGGTCGATTCGGGTATGGCTGAAAGTGGCGGGCATTGTCCCACATCCGGCCGCCGGGAACGCAATCCCTGTGGGAGCGGGCTTGCTCGCGAAAGCGGTGGGTCAGCGAAAATTGAAGTCAACTGACACGACGCCTTCGCGAGCGAGCCCGCTCCCACAGGGGTTTTTGGTGTTTGGGAGAACACAGCAGGCACAAAAAAGGGAGGCCGTTGCGGGCCTCCCTGTTTCATTGCGAGGTGCCGTTACAAACTGGCAATCCGCGCGTGCTGCTCGGCCAGTTTGCCCAAAGCCTGTTCAGCTTCGGCCAGTTTGGCGCGTTCCTTGTCGATGACGTCGGCCGGGGCCTTGTCGACGAAACCGGCGTTGGACAGCTTGCCGCCCACGCGCTGGACTTCGCCCTGCAAACGCAGGATTTCCTTGTCCAGGCGCGCCAGTTCTGCGTCCTTGTCGATCAGGCCGGCCATCGGCACCAGCACTTCCATCTCGCCGACCAGCGCGGTGGCGGACAGCGGTGCTTCTTCGCCGGCAGCCAGTACGGTGATTGACTCGAGGCGAGCCAGCTTCTTCAGCAAGGCTTCGTTCTCGGTGAGACGACGCTGGTCTTCGGCGCTGACGTTTTTCAGGAACAGGTTCAGCGGTTTGCCGGGACCGATGTTCATCTCGGCGCGAATGTTGCGCGTACCGAGCATCAATGTCTTCAGCCACTCGATGTCCTCTTCGGCCGCCGGATCGATGCGCTCTTCGTTGGCCACGGGCCACGGTTGCAGCATGATCGTCTTGCCGTCGATGCCGGCCAGCGGCGCGATGCGCTGCCAGATTTCTTCGGTGATGAACGGCATGAACGGGTGCGCCAGGCGCAATGCGACTTCCAGCACCCGCACCAGCGTACGGCGAGTACCGCGCTGACGCTCAACCGGAGCGTTTTCGTCCCACAGCACAGGCTTGGACAGTTCCAGGTACCAGTCGCAGTACTGGTTCCAGATGAACTCGTACAAGGCTTGTGCCGCCAGGTCGAAACGGAACTGGTCGAGTTGACGGGTCACTTCGGCTTCGGTGCGTTGCAGTTGCGAGATGATCCAGCGATCCGCCAGCGACAGTTCGCAGGCTTCGCCGTTCTGACCGCAGTCTTCGCCCTTGTCCAGCACGTAACGCGCGGCGTTCCAGATCTTGTTGCAGAAGTTGCGATAGCCTTCGACGCGGCCCATGTCGAACTTGATGTCGCGACCGGTGGACGCCAGCGAGCAGAAGGTGAAGCGCAGGGCGTCGGTGCCGTAGCTGGCGATGCCGTCGGCGAACTCGTCGCGGGTCTGCTTCTCGATCTTCTTCGCCAGTTTCGGCTGCATCAGGCCGTTGATGCGTTTGTGCACCAGGTCTTCCAGCTCGATACCGTCGATGATGTCCAGCGGATCCAGGACGTTGCCCTTGGACTTGGACATCTTCTGGCCCAGGCCATCACGCACCAGACCGTGCACATAAACGGTCTTGAACGGAACCTGCGGCGTGCCGTCTTCGTTCTTCACCAAATGCATGGTGAGCATGATCATCCGGGCAACCCAGAAGAAAATGATGTCGAAGCCGGTGACCAGCACGTCGGTGGAGTGGAATTTCTTGAGGAATTCGGTCTGCTCTGGCCAGCCAAGCGTGGAGAAAGTCCACAGGCCCGAACTGAACCAGGTGTCCAGAACGTCGTTGTCCTGTTGCAGCGCAACGTCCGGGCCGAGGTTGTGCTTGGCACGCACTTCGGCTTCGTCGCGACCGACGTAGACTTTGCCCGACTCGTCGTACCAGGCCGGAATCCGGTGGCCCCACCACAGTTGCCGGCTGATGCACCAATCCTGGATGTCGCGCATCCACGAGAAGTACATGTTTTCGTACTGTTTCGGCACAAACTGGATGCGGCCGTCTTCAACGGCGGCAATCGCAGGCTCGGCCAACGGCTTGGTCGACACATACCACTGGTCGGTCAGCCACGGCTCGATGATCGTGCCCGAGCGGTCGCCCTTCGGTACTTTCAGGGCGTGATCGTCAACGCTGACCAACAGGCCGGCAGTGTCAAACGCAGCAACGATTTGCTTGCGCGCTTCGAAGCGGTCGAGGCCGGCGTATTCGGCCGGGATCTTGCCGTCGATGCTTTCGTTGAGCGTGCCGTCGAGGTTGAACACCTGACAGGCCGGCAATACAGCGGCGTTCTTGTCGAAGATGTTCAGCAGCGGCAGGGCGTGGCGCTTGCCGACTTCGTAGTCGTTGAAATCGTGGGCCGGGGTGATTTTCACGCAGCCGGTGCCGAATTCGGGGTCGCAGTAATCGTCGGCGATGATCGGGATGCGGCGGCCGACCAGCGGCAGCTCGACAAACTTGCCGATCAGGGCTTTGTAGCGTTCATCGTTCGGGTTAACCGCGACGGCGGCGTCGCCGAGCATGGTTTCCGGGCGAGTGGTCGCGACGATCAGGTAAGCGTTGCCTTCAGCGGTCTTGGCGCCGTCGGCCAGCGGGTACTTGAGGTTCCACAGGAAGCCTTTCTCGTCGTGGTTTTCCACTTCGAGGTCGGAAATCGCCGTGTGCAACTTGGTGTCCCAGTTGACCAGACGCTTGCCACGGTAGATCAGGCCGTCTTCATGCAGGCGCACGAAGGCTTCTTTTACCGACTCCGAGAGGCCGTCGTCCATGGTGAAGCGCTCGCGGCTCCAGTCCACGGACGAACCGAGGCGACGGATCTGACGGCTGATGTTGCCGCCGGACTCATCTTTCCATTCCCAGATTTTCTCAAGGAATTTCTCGCGGCCCAGGTCGTGACGGCTCTGGCCTTTGGCTTCGAGTTGACGCTCCACCAGCATTTGCGTGGCGATACCGGCGTGGTCGGTGCCCGGCTGCCACAGGGTGTTGCGACCCTGCATGCGGCGGAAGCGGATCAGGGCGTCCATGATCGCGTTATTGAAGCCGTGACCCATGTGCAGGCTGCCGGTGACGTTCGGCGGCGGGATCATGATGGTGTAGGACTCGCCCGCGCCTTGCGGGGCGAAGTAATTCTCGGACTCCCAGGTGTTGTACCAGGAAGTTTCAATGGCGTGCGGCTGGTAGGTCTTATCCATGCGCGGCGGGACCCTATTGGCAGTAATTCAGGAAAAGCCGACGAGTATAGCGGGGCATGGGACGCAGGGCGAGCAGGGGCGGACCGGGCGCAGATCAAAATGTGGGGATCGGGCCTGTGGTGAGGGGGCTTGCCCCCGTTCGGCTGCGAAGCAGTCGCAAAGCCTGGGTATGCGGTGTCACTGATTGAAAAAGCGGGACCGCTTCGCGCTCCAACGGGGGCAAGCCCCCTCGCCACGGAAGCTGGCTTCCATAGGCAATAGGGGGTTGCTGGCTTCCACAGGAGCAGGGGGTTACTGGCTTCCTCAGGGAACAGGGGGTTACTCGTATTGGCTGAGCAGGCGTTCCATTCGCGCGTCGAGGCGGCGTTTGATTTCGGTCTCGATGTGCGGCGCGAAGTCGTCGATCACGTCTTGCATGATCAATTGCGCGGCGGCGCGCAGTTCGCTGTCCAGGTGCAGCAGGGCGTCGGTGCCTTTGCTGGCTGCCGCTGCCGGTTGCGCGGCAGGGGCGGGGGATGTCGGTTCGACGGTTTGCGGCGCTGCGCTAACGTTATCGAACAGCATTGGAATCTGTTCCTGATCCCCGTCAATGACCGTGTCGGTCAGCAGCGGTGGTTGCAGGTTGTCATCGCCGAGCAACTGGCGGATCGACTCAAGGTCGTCCAGCAAGTGCGTGGACTTCTGTTGCGGTTTCGGAGTGTCCATCGGAATGCTCAGAGTCGCTGTAAACGGTGGTCTTGCAGAGGATAGCCCTGTTCGCGGTAGAAGCGGAAACTCTCCCGCGCGGCGGCACGAATCGTTGGGTCTTCCACCACCACTTCCGCCACGCGGGCGAATCTGTTGGCAAAGGACGGGACTTTCAGGTCGAGATTGACCAGCAGATCCTGATGCTGGCCGCAGTCATCACCCAGCCCCAGCACAATCAAACCCTCAGGTTCGCTTTCCGCAGGGCCGTGCGGCACAAAGCTTTCGCCCTTGAACGCCCACAAACGGGCCTCCAGGTCTTCGCGTTGAGCGCTATCGCTGCAATGCAGGTAGATGCGGTGGCCCATGCGCCAGGCTTTTTCGGTGAGTTTGCAGGCGAAATCCAGCCGCGCGGACGGGTCGGCGCTGGGCAGGATATAAAAGTCGACTTTGGTCATTGCGGTTCCTGAACCAGGCGCGGCGTCACCCGAAAGTGACGCCGCCCGTGGTCATCGGTTTCAGGCTTTGGCGCGGTCCAGCAGGTATTGGGTCAGCAATGGAACCGGACGGCCAGTGGCGCCCTTGTCCTTGCCGCCGCTGGTCCAGGCGGTGCCGGCGATGTCCAGGTGCGCCCAGTTGAGGTTCTTGGTGAAGCGCGACAGGAAGCACGCGGCGGTGATGGTGCCGGCTTTCGGGCCGCCAATGTTGGCGATGTCGGCGAACGGGCTGTCGAGCTGCTCTTGATACTCATCGAACAGCGGCAGTTGCCAGGCGCGGTCGTCGGCCGTCTTGCCGGCGCTCAGCAGTTGGCCGATCAGCTCGTCGTTGTTACCCAGCAGGCCGGAGGTGTGAGCACCCAGCGCGACGACGCAAGCGCCGGTCAGGGTTGCGATGTCGATGACGGCTTGCGGCTTGAAGCGCTCGGAGTAGGTCAGGGCATCGCACAGCACCAGACGGCCTTCGGCGTCGGTGTTGAGGATTTCCACGGTCTGGCCGCTCATGGTGGTGACGATGTCGCCAGGACGCGAGGCATTGCCGCTCGGCATGTTCTCGGCACAGGCGAGGATGCACACCAGGTTGATCGGCAGTTTCAGCTCGAGCACGGCGCGCAGGGTGCCGAATACGCTGGCGGCGCCGCCCATGTCGTATTTCATTTCATCCATGCCGGCGCCCGGTTTCAGGCTGATGCCGCCGGTGTCAAAGGTGATGCCTTTGCCGACCAGTGCGTACGGCTTTTCGGACTTCTTGCCACCGTTGTATTGCATGACGATCAGGCGCGGCGGCTGGGCGCTGCCTTGGCCGACGGCGTAGAACGAGCCCATGCCGAGGTCTTTGATTTTCTTCTCGTCAAGGACTTCGACTTTCAGGCTTTTGAATTCTTTGCCCAGACTCTTCGCTTGTTCGCCAAGGAACGTCGGGTGGCAGATGTTCGGCGGCAGGTTGCCCAGGTTACGGGTGAACGCCATGCCGTTGGCGATAGCGCTGGCGTGGGCCACGGCGCGCTCGACTTCTGCCTGCGCGGCCTTGATGGTCAGCAAGGTGACTTTCTTCAGGGCGCGAGGTTCGGCTTTCTGGCTCTTGAACTGGTCGAAGGTGTATTCGCCGTCCACCAGGGTTTCGACCAGCAGGCGGGTCTTGCCGTAGCTGTCGCGGCCTTTGACGACGACTTCGTCCAGCGCCAGCACGGCGTCGGTGCCGCCCAGGCCTTTAAGGGTGTTCAGGATGCCGGCAACGATTTTGCGGAACGGGCGGTCGCCCAGTTCTTCGTCCTTGCCCACGCCGACCAGCAAAACACGTTCAGCCTTGAGGTTGGGCAGGCTGTGCAGCAGCAGGCTCTGGCCGACCTTGCCGGCCAGGTCGCCGCGCTTGAGCACAGCGCTGATCGCGCCGCCGCTCAGTTCGTCGAGTTGTCTGGCGGCGGCGCCGAGCTTGCGGCCTTCGCCAACGGTGACCACCAGCGTGGCGGTCTTCAACGTTTCCGGGCTAACGCTTTTTACAACCAGTTCCATGTGCGGGTCCCTGAATAATGGTCAACGTGCGCGGATGAACAGCGGCGCACCGACGCTTGCTTATAAATAGAAAGACGCAGGTCACGGCCCGCGACAAAGGGCGCAGTTTGAACCCCGCCGCCCGCGCCTGACAACCCTCGGTTGTACGATCTTCAACGTGCATTAAGTGCCCGCTTGAGCATGCGCAGTGACAGGCGCACCCAATCACAGGATAATGCGCCATCTTTTTCGGCGGCTCTGCCTTGCGGGCCGACTGATACGTTTGTTTGTTTGGCCGCCTTAGCCTGACAACCCTGGAGTGTCTGGTTTGATCGTCTTCCGTTATCTGTCCCGCGAAGTCCTGTTGACCTTGAGCGCCGTGAGCGCCGTGTTGCTGGTCATCATCATGAGCGGTCGCTTCATCAAATACCTCGCTCAAGCGGCCGCAGGCCTTCTCGATCCGGGTTCCCTGTTCCTGATCATGGGCTTTCGTCTGCCAGGCTTTCTACAGCTGATCCTGCCATTGGGCCTGTTTCTCGGGATCCTGCTGGCCTACGGTCGCCTGTACCTCGACAGCGAAATGACCGTGCTGTCGGCCACGGGCATGAGTCAGCAGCGGCTGTTCGCCATAACCCTTTTTCCGGCCACGCTGGTGGCGTTGCTGGTGGCCTGGCTAAGCCTGAGCCTGGCGCCACAAGGCGCCAATCAATTCCAGTTGCTGCTGAACAAACAGGACGCCCTGACCGAATTCGACACCCTGGAACCGGGCCGTTTCCAGGCGCTGCGTGACGGTACGCGAGTGACCTACACCGAAACGCTGACCGATGATCGCGTGAACCTGGGCGGCGTGTTCATCTCGCAAAAAAATGCGGCGTCGGACAACAAGGATCGCGGGATTTCCGTGCTGGTGGCCGAGAAGGGTCGCCAGGAAATCCGCCCTGACGGCAACCGTTACCTGATTCTCGACAACGGCTATCGCTACGACGGTAACCCGGGGCAGGCCGACTACCGTGCAATCAAGTACGACGAGTACGGCGTGTTGCTGCCCAAGCCGGATGTCAGCGACGAAGTCACCGACCGCGATGCGATGACCACCAGTTCCCTGATCGGCAGCGACGACCTGCGCTCGCGCACCGAGTTGCAATGGCGTCTGTCCCTGCCATTGCTGGTCTTCATCGTGACCCTGATGGCGGTGCCGCTGGCGCGGGTCAATCCGCGTCAGGGCCGTTTCCTCAAGCTGCTGCCGGCGATTCTTCTTTATATGGCTTACCTGACGATCCTGATTGCCGCTCGCGGCGCCCTCGAAAAAGGCAAGATCCCGCCGGCGCTGGGCTTGTGGTGGGTCCACGGAATCTTCCTGGCCATTGGCTTGGGCTTGCTGTATTGGGAGCCGTTACGCTTGAAGATGGCGAGTCGCCGCAACGCGCTGGAGGTGGCTCGTGGTTAAGCTGGATCGCTACATCGGTAGCAGCGTTTTCGTAGCGATTCTGGGGGTGCTGGGGATCATTCTCGGTCTGGCGACGTTGTTTGCCTTCATCGATGAAATGAGTGAAGCCAGCGATACCTACACCATGGTCGACATTCTCAGCTACGTGCTGCTGACTGCGCCCCGCCGTCTGTACGACATGCTGCCGATGGCGGCGCTGATCGGTTGCCTGATCGGTCTCGGCAGTCTGGCCAGCAACAGTGAACTGACCATCATGCGCGCTGCCGGTGTGTCGATTGGCCGGATCGTCTGGGCGGTGATGAAGCCGATGCTGGTGCTGATGGTGGTCGGTGTGTTGATCGGCGAGTACGTGGCGCCGGCGACCGAAGTGACCGCGCAGGCCAATCGCTCGCTGGCCCAGGGCAGCGGTGATGCGCAGAGCGCCAAACACGGTTTGTGGCACCGCCAGGGTGACGAGTTCATTCACGTCAACTCGGTTCAACCCAACGGTTTGCTGTACGGCGTGACCCGTTATCGCTTCGACAAGGAGCGTCACATGCTGTCGGCGAGCTTCGCCAAGCGCGCCGAATTCGACAAGGATCACTGGCAGCTCAGCGACGTCACGACCACGCTGTTCCATGAAAAAAGCACCGAAGTCGTCACCGCTCCGGTCGAACGCTGGGAAATTGCCCTAAGCCCGCAGTTGTTGAGCACGGTAGTGATGGCGCCCGAGTCGCTGTCGATCAGCGGTTTGTGGGGCTACATCCACTATCTGGCGGATCAGGGCCTGAGCAACGGCCGCTATTGGCTGGCGTTCTGGGTCAAGGTGTTGCAGCCGCTGGTAACTGCCGCGCTGGTATTGATGGCGATTTCGTTCATTTTCGGCCCGTTGCGTTCGGTGACCCTCGGTCAGCGGGTGTTTACCGGCGTGCTGGTGGGCTTCACCTTCCGCATCGTCCAGGATTTGCTGGGCCCGTCGAGCCTGGTGTTCGGTTTCTCGCCGCTGTTTGCGGTGCTGGTGCCGGCGGGCGTTTGCGCCCTGGCCGGGGTGTGGCTGTTGCGTCGAGCCGGTTGATCGCAGGGTTTTCCTGACGTTGCCGGTCATTCAAAACGCCCCTGTCGCCAGACCGGGGCGTTTTTGTAGGTGCCGTCTGACCTGCGAACGTGACGCTTGCGCCGAGGATCAGGTACAATTCCCGGCTATTTTTCGGCGGGCTATGCCTGCAGCCTTTTTGAGTGTTGATCCGTGAGTGATTTGAGTCATATCCGCAATTTCTCCATCATCGCCCACATTGACCATGGCAAGTCGACGCTGGCTGATCGATTCATCCAGATGTGCGGCGGCCTTGCCGAGCGCGAAATGGAAGCCCAGGTGCTGGATTCCATGGACCTGGAGCGTGAACGCGGGATCACCATCAAGGCCCACAGCGTCACCCTTTACTACACCGCTCGCGACGGCATCAAGTACCAGCTGAACTTCATCGACACCCCCGGCCACGTTGACTTCACCTATGAAGTCAGCCGGTCGCTGGCGGCCTGTGAAGGTGCGTTGCTGGTGGTCGATGCCGGTCAGGGCGTTGAGGCGCAGTCGGTCGCCAACTGCTACACGGCCATCGAGCAGGGCCTGGAAGTCATGCCGGTCCTGAACAAGATCGACCTGCCACAGGCCGATCCGGACCGCGTCAAGGAAGAAATCGAGAAAATCATCGGCATCGACGCCACCGATGCGGTCGAGTGCAGTGCCAAGACCGGCCTGGGCGTCGACGAAGTGCTCGAGCGCCTGGTTCACACCATTCCTGCGCCGACCGGCAACTACGAAGACCCGCTGCAAGCGTTGATCATCGACTCCTGGTTCGACAACTACCTGGGCGTTGTGTCCCTGGTTCGCGTGCGTCATGGCCGCGTGAAGAAGGGCGACAAGATCCTGGTTAAATCCACCGGCAAGATCCACCTGGTGGACAGCGTCGGTGTGTTCAACCCGAAACACACCCCGACGGCTGACCTCAAGGCTGGCGAAGTGGGCTTCATCATCGCCAGCATCAAGGATATTCACGGTGCACCGGTCGGTGACACCCTGACCTTGAGTTCGACGCCTGACGTCGACGTGCTGCCAGGCTTCAAGCGCATCCAGCCGCAGGTGTACGCCGGTCTTTTCCCGGTCAGTTCCGACGACTTCGAAGATTTCCGTGAAGCCCTGCAAAAGCTCACGCTCAACGACTCGTCCCTGCAATACACCCCGGAAAGCTCCGATGCGTTGGGCTTCGGCTTCCGTTGCGGGTTCCTCGGCATGCTGCACATGGAAATCATCCAGGAGCGCCTCGAGCGCGAGTACGACCTGGACCTGATCACCACGGCGCCGACGGTTATTTTCGAGCTGTTGCTCAAGACCGGTGAAACGATTTACGTCGACAACCCGTCCAAGCTCCCGGATGTGTCGTCGATCGAAGACATGCGCGAGCCGATCGTGCGGGCCAATATTCTTGTGCCGCAAGAGCACCTGGGCAACGTCATTACCCTGTGCATCGAGAAGCGTGGCGTGCAGCACGACATGCTGTTCCTCGGCTCCCAGGTCCAGGTGACCTACGATATTCCGATGAACGAAGTGGTCCTGGACTTCTTTGACCGTCTGAAATCCACCAGTCGCGGCTATGCTTCGCTGGACTACCATTTCGATCGTTACCAGTCGGCTAGTCTGGTGAAGCTGGATGTGCTGATCAACGGCGACAAGGTCGACGCCCTGGCGTTGATCGTGCACAGAGATAACGCGCACTACAAAGGTCGCCAGTTGACCGAGAAGATGAAAGAACTGATTCCGCGCCAGATGTTCGACGTCGCGATCCAGGCCGCCATTGGCGGGCAGATCATTGCGCGGACCTCGGTCAAGGCACTCAGAAAGAACGTATTGGCCAAATGCTACGGCGGTGACGTTAGCCGTAAGCGCAAGCTGTTGGAAAAGCAAAAGGCCGGTAAGAAACGCATGAAGCAAGTCGGCAACGTGGAAATTCCACAAGAAGCCTTCCTTGCAGTGCTCAGGTTGGATAGTTAGGTCCTATGTCACTAAATTTCCCGCTGTTGCTGGTCATCGCCGTGTTCGTCTGCGGCCTTTTGGCGTTGCTCGATCTGCTGTTCCTGGCGCCTCGGCAACAGGGTACATTGGCCGCCTTTGTCGATGCCTTCTACGCCAAACGCGGGTTACCTGTTCCGCCTTTGGACTGAGTTTTCTGACCCCAAGATTCAACATTTGCAACTGGAGTGCTAAATGAGCTTTTTTATCTCTAATGCCATGGCTGACGCTGCTGCACCGGCAGCTGCCGGCCCAATGGGTGGCGGTTTCGAGTGGATTTTCCTGGTGGGTTTCCTGGTCATCTTCTACTTGATGATCTGGCGTCCACAGGCCAAGCGCGCCAAAGAGCAGAAGAACCTGCTGGGTAGCCTGCAGAAAGGCGACGAAGTTGTAACCACCGGTGGTATCGCCGGCAAGATCACTAAAGTGGCTGACGATTTCGTGGTGCTGGAAGTTTCCGACACCGTCGAAATGAAATTCCAGAAAGGCGCCATTGCCGCCACGCTGCCAAAAGGCACGCTGAAAGCGATCTAAGTTTCAACTTCTACTCAATCGACGGGGCGCGCAAGGCGCCCCGCGTCATAAGCGGGCGGCGTGATGCTGAACAAATACCCTCTGTGGAAATACATTCTGATCCTGGCGGTGCTGGCGGTCGGTCTGATTTATTCCGCTCCCAATCTTTATCCTGATGACCCGGCCATTCAGGTCAGCGGTGCAAGCACTGCACTGTTGGTCAATCAGGCTGATCTGGATCGCGTGAGCACTGCGCTCAAGGAATCCGGGATCAACGTCAAGGCAGCCACGTTGTCGGCCAACGGCAAGGGCGGTCTGATTCGTTTGACCAAGGCTGAAGATCAGTTGCCAGCCAAAGACGTTGTGCGCAAGGCGCTGGGCGATGACTACGTCGTTGCACTGAACCTGGCACAAACCACCCCGCAATGGCTGCGCAGCCTTGGCGCGCACCCGATGAAGCTGGGTCTGGACTTGTCCGGTGGTGTGCACTTCCTGCTCGAAGTGGACATGGACAAAGCCCTCGACGCCCGCCTGAAAGTCTACGAAGGCGACGTCAAAAGCCTGTTGCGTAAAGAGAAACTGCGCTATCGCAGCCTGCCGCAACTCAACGGTGCCATTCAGCTGGGCTTCGCTGACGAAGCAACCCGCGAACAGGCCCGTGCGCTGGTCCGCAAGAACTTCAACGATTTCGACATTGTTCCCGCCGACCTGAATGGTCAGCCGGTGCTGCGTCTGGCGATGACCCCGGCCAAGCTGGCGGAAATCCGTGAATACTCCATCAAGCAGAACTTGACCACGGTCCGCAACCGCGTCAACGAGCTGGGTGTTGCCGAGCCGATTGTTCAGCGTCAGGGTGCCAATCGCATCGTGGTTGAACTGCCAGGCGTACAGGACACCGCAGAAGCCAAGCGTATCCTCGGCAAGACGGCCAACCTTGAGTTCCGTCTGGCGGCAGAGCCAGGTGCTTCGAAAGCCACCTCCGAAACCTTCGAGTTCCGTGAAGGCAAGCGTCCACCGGCACAGATCGAGCGTGGCCTGATCATCACCGGCGACCAGGTGACTGACGCCAAGGCTGGCTTCGGCGAGCACGGCACGCCGGAAGTGAACATCCGTCTGGATGGTCACGGCGGCGAGCTGATGAGTCGTGCGACCCGCAGCAACGTCGGTCGCAGCATGGCGGTGATCTTCATCGAGCAACGTCCGGTCACCACTTACGTCAAGCAAGTGGTTGATGGCGTCGAAAAAGATGTGCCGGTTCAAACGTTCAAGGAAGAGAAGAAGATCATCAGCCTGGCGACCATTCAGTCGCCGCTGGGTGCTCAATTCCGCATCACTGGCCTGAACGGCCAGGGCGAGTCCTCCGAACTGGCGCTGCTGTTGCGTGCCGGTGGTCTGGCGGCGCCAATGTACTTCGCTGAAGAGCGCACCATTGGCCCGAGCCTGGGTGCCGACAACATCACCAAGGGTATCGATGCATCGCTGTGGGGCATGCTGTTTGTCTCGCTGTTCATCATCGCCATCTACCGCTTCTTCGGCATCATCGCCACCGTCGCACTGGCGGTGAACATGGTGCTGCTGCTGGCCTTGATGTCGCTGCTGGGTGCGACGCTGACCCTGCCGGGTATCGCCGGTATCGTATTGACCATGGGTATGGCGGTCGACGCCAACGTACTGATCTTCTCGCGGATTCGCGAAGAGATTGCGGCGGGCATGACCGTACAACGGGCAATCAACGAAGGCTTCGGCCGGGCATTCACCGCGATTCTCGACGCCAACCTGACAACATTGCTGGTCGGCGGGATTCTCTTTGCGATGGGCACCGGCCCGGTCAAAGGCTTCGCAGTGACCATGTCCCTCGGGATCTTTACCTCGATGTTCACGGCCATCATGGTGACCCGCGCGATGGTCAACCTGATCTTCGGCGGTCGTGACTTCAAGAAGTTGTGGATTTAAGGGGCTGCCATGTTACGTACAATCAACTTCATGGGCGTTCGCAACTTCGCGTTCGGCGTCACATTGTTCCTTACCGCGCTGGCACTGTTCAGTTGCTGGCACAAGGGCATGAACTGGGGCCTGGACTTCACCGGCGGTACGCTCATCGAGCTGACCTACGAGCGTCCGGCCGATGTGTCCAAGGTGCGCACCCAACTCTCTGAGTCGGGTTACCACGAAGCCATCGTGCAGAGCTTCGGTGCAACCACCGACCTGCTGGTGCGCATGCCTGGCGAAGACCCGCAACTGGGTCACCAGGTAGCCGAAGCGCTGCTGAAGGTCGGCGGCGACAACCCGGCGACGGTCAAGCGTGTCGAGTTCGTCGGCCCGCAGGTCGGTGAGGAGCTGCGCGACCAGGGCGGCCTCGGCATGCTCATGGCGCTGGGCGGCATCCTGATCTACCTGGCGTTCCGCTTTCAGTGGAAGTTCGCCGTCGGTGCGATCGTATCCTTGATCCACGACGTGATCGTGACCATCGGTATCCTGTCGTTCTTCCAGATCACCTTCGACCTGACGGTGCTGGCGGCGGTGCTGGCGATCATCGGTTACTCGCTCAACGACACCATCGTGGTATTCGACCGGGTTCGTGAGAACTTCCGGGTCCTGCGCAAGGCCACGCTGATCGAGAATATCAACATCTCGACCACGCAAACCCTGCTGCGGACCATGGCGACGTCGATCTCGACCTTGCTGGCGATCTCGGCACTGCTGTTCTTCGGCGGCGACAACCTGTTCGGCTTCTCCATTGCCCTGTTCATCGGTGTTCTGGCGGGTACTTACTCGTCGATCTACATCGCGAACGTGGTGTTGATCTGGCTGAACCTGAGCACGGAGGATCTTATTCCTCCAGCGGCCACCGAGAAGGAAGTCGACGACCGTCCATAACGGCCATCGCTTTTCCAGCTGTCAGCCCAAAAAGGCGCGAGTTGAACTCGCGCCTTTTTTTATGCTCCAAGGCTGGGAGAAGCGCGGGCATGTCCCGCATGTGATGGTCAGGAGGTTCATGTGAACAAGTCGTTGCTGGTTGGTGCGGTATTGGGTGCTGTCGGTGTGACTGCCGGGGGCGCTGTTGCCACCTACAGCCTGGTTAAAAGCGGCCCTGAGTATGCGCAAGTACTTGCCGTTGAACCGGTCAAGACACAGATCAAAACCCCACGTGAGGTGTGCAAGGATGTCGCCGTGACGCGGCAGGCGCCGGTCAAGGATCAACACCAGATTCTCGGCACGGTCCTGGGTGCGGTAGGCGGTGGTTTGCTCGGCAACCAGATTGGCGGCGGTAATGGCAAGAAGATCGCCACGGTTGCGGGCGCGGTGGGTGGCGGTTATGCCGGCAACAAGGTTCAGGAAGGCATGCAGAACCGCGATACCTACACCACGACCCAGACTCGCTGTAACACCGTGAACGACATCAGCGACAAGGTTGTTGGATACGACGTCCGTTATTCGCTGGACGGCAAGGAAGGCAAGGTGCGGATGGATCGTGATCCGGGCAACCAGATTCCGGTCGACAAGGAAGGCAAACTGGTTTTGTCGCAGGCCCAGCCGGGGCAGTGATGCGCTGATTGCGAGAATCAAAAAGAAGCACCCGATTGGGTGCTTTTTTTATGCTCGCGATATTCGCATCACCACACATAGCCCCCTGTGGGAGCGGGCTTGCTCGCGAATTTCTGTCATCCAGCCTATATGCCGACTGATAAACAGCTTTCGCGAGCAAGCCCGCTCCCACAGGGGATTTGCGGTGTTCTTGGGGCTGAATCCCAGGCATAAAAAAGCACCCCGAAGGGTGCTTTTTTTGTAGCTGTTCGCTTAGCGTTTCAGCGAAGCCGGCAGGTGCGGCTGGATCGCCGTCAGCACTGCCTTGAAGCATTTGGTGTTGCCGGCAACGATGTGGCCTTTCTCAAGGAAGTCGTGACCGCCGGTGAAGTCGCTCACCAGGCCGCCAGCTTCCTGGATCAGCAGGGCGCCTGCCGCCATGTCCCACTCGGACAGGCCCGACTCCCAGAACGCGTCGAAACGACCGGCGGCGACGTAGGCCAGGTCCAGGCTCGCCGAACCGGCGCGGCGGATGCCGGCAGTCTGGCCAACCAAGGCGCGGAACATGCCCAGGTAGTTGTCGAGATTGTCCATCTGGTCGTCACGGAACGGAAAACCAGTGCCAAGCAACGCGCCGTCGAGGCTGGTGCGACCGCTTACGCGCAGGCGCCGACCGTTCAGTTGAGCGCCGCGACCACGGCTGGCGGTGAATTCTTCCTGGCGAACCGGGTCCAGAACAACCGCGTGTTCCAGGCGACCACGGTATTTGCAGGCAATGCTGACAGCGAAGTGAGGAATGCCGCGCAGGAAGTTGGTGGTGCCGTCCAGTGGGTCGATGATCCACAGGTATTCTTCGCCTTCGATCCCGTTGCCGGCGTGCAGGCCGGTCTCTTCACCGCGGATCGAGTGATTCGGGTAAGCCTTGCGCAGGGCATCGATGATTTTCTGTTCGGCGGCGCGATCCACCTCGGATACGTAATCCTTGGCGTCTTTTTCGTCGACCTTGATGGTATCCAGGCCGACGGTGAATATCGCCCCGGCCATCGGCTGGCCGGACGGCGTGAAGCCAA
>NZ_JBNNWE010000119.1:0-17395 GCF_050280905.1 Pseudomonas sp. NPDC086278 | reverse complement strand
CCCCAAACCGGCGCCACCCTTCTTGCGACCCACTTGCACAAAAGGCTCGAAAATCCGCCCCTGCTGGCCGTAGGCGATGCCTTCGCCATTGTCTTCGACGCTGATGATCACCCGTTCGCCGTGGCGCCGGGCCTGCAAACGGATGTGCCCATCGGTGGCGGTATGGCGCAAGGCATTGTCGATCAGGTTATCGAGCACCCGGTCCAACTGCGGCTGATCAGCCTGCAGCCACGGCAGCGGGCCCTGCACTTCGAGCACCAGGCCGATACCCTTTGCTTGCGCCTCAGCGGCAAAGCGGCCCTTGGCCTGTTCGAGCAAACCTTCGATGGAACACGGCGCCAGCGTCAGTTTCTGCAAGCCGTTCTGGTATCGCGAGAAATTCAGCAAGTCGTTGATCAATTGCATCAAGCGCTGCATTTCTTCATTCACGGTGTCCAGCAAATCGGCTTCGCGGGAATCCTCAGGGTATTTCGCCCGCTCGCGGAACAGGCCGAACGCCATGTGCATGCCGGTGACCGGCGTGCGCAATTCATGGGATGCGCGCAGGACAAACTCGCTACGCACCCGCTCGAAGGCGCGTTGTTCGGTGACGTCATGCAGCACCATCACCGCGCCGAGAATGTGACCTTGTGTGTGGCTGACCGGCGTCAGGCTGTAAGTCAGTAACCGCGACTCGCCGTCAACCTCAAAGCTCAAGTCTTCCGGAGCCCGCTCCAGCGTGCCGCCACGCAGCACCAGTTGCAGTTGTTCGTCCAGCTCGGGACGCTCAAGGGCGGTGCCCAACCCCACGCCAAGTCGATCGGTGTCCCAACCCAATTGGCGCTGAGCCACCGGATTGAGATGTTCAAGATGGCCTTCGCGATCAATCATCAACAGCCCGTCGTCGATACTGTCGAGCACGGCCTGCAAGCGTTGCTGACCGGCCAGCAGCTCATCGACGTTGGTCGCCTGATGCTCACGCAAGGCCTCGGCCATGATCCCGAAACGCTTGGTCAACTGATTCATTTCTTCGGCGGATGAAATCGGCAGCGTGACCTCGAAATTGCCCTGACCAATGTCGTCGGCGGCCTGGGCCAAGGCCTCGATGGGTGCACCGAAACGCCGGGCGATGCCATGGGCGGTGATGAAGCCGATGATCAACACCGCCAGCCCGACGAACCCAAGCAGGGTCGCAATCAAGAGCGCCCTGTCCCGCGCCGCGCGCTGGGTTTCATCTATGTTGTTCAGCGCGCGCTTGTGTTCGCTGATCAAACCGTTACGCAACGCGTTGAATTTTTCCGTCAGTTCGTCGTTGCCACTCAACACGCTCGCCGGGTTCTGGGAACGGTTGTAGGCCTCCAGAAAGCTCAAGTAGTCAGCCTTGGCCTGCCTGAAACCATATTGAGTGCCATCGCCTGCCTGCTCATGCGCGATGCCTTCTTCGAGCAATTGGAAATAATGCTGGCGAGCAACATCAAACGCATCGGGATCGTGCTTGTCGCTCAGCATGATGATCAGTTGATCACCCAGGGTCTGGCGCAGTTTCAGGCCCAGGTCGAGGGTGGCGAAGTTGCTGCGAACCAATGCTTCCTGAGTGCCCGCCATCTGCATCACGCTGACCAGCCCGAGCAACAGCCCCAGCAGTGCCACGGTGATCAGCGCCGAGATGCTCAGAAACAATCGGGTCCGCAGCTTCATCGCCAGTTTCATCGGATACAGCTCACAGGTTGTATTGCTTACGTTTGCGATACAGCGTTGAAGCGTCGATGCCCAGGGTTTTGGCGGCCTGGTCCAGGGTGTCTGCCGTAGCGAGGACCGCGCCGATGTGGGCTTTTTCCAACTCATCCAGACTCAACGCGGCGCCGATGCGCGGCGCATTGTTGACCGGGGTCTCGGACATGCCCAGGTGGCTGATCTCGACACGCTCTTGCGGACAAATAATGCTCGCCCGTTCCACCACGTTGCGCAGCTCGCGAATATTGCCCGGCCAGCGATAGCCTAGCAGCGCCTCCCGGGCTTCCTCACTGAATCCTCGCGCCGGACGCGCGTACTCTTTGACGAAGCGCGCCAGAAAGCGGTCGGCGAGGTTGAGGATGTCTTCGCGGCGTTCGCGCAACGGCGGCAGGTGCAACGTGATGACGTTCAGGCGATAGAGCAAGTCTTCGCGAAAACGCCCGTCGCGAACCATGTCTTCCAGATTCAGGTTGGTGGCCGCGAGGATACGAACGTCGGCGCGACGCGTCACCGGGTCGCCAACCCGCTCGTATTCCTTGTCTTGAATGAATCGCAGCAACTTGGGTTGCAACGTCAAGGGAAAATCGCCGATCTCGTCGAGAAACAGCGTGCCGCCGTCGGCCTGATTGACCCGACCCAAGGTGCTTTCGCTGGCCCCGGTAAACGCGCCACGGCTGTGGCCGAAGAGTTCGCTTTCCATCAATTCGGCCGTCAGCGACGGGCAGTTGATGGTGACGCAGGATTTCTTCTGGCGTTTGCTCCAGCCGTGAATGGCCTGGGACAACTCACCTTTACCGGTGCCCGACTCGCCGAGGATCAGAATGTTGGCGTCGGTGCCAGCAACCTGCCGGGCAGTTTCGAGCACGACTTTCATGGCCGGGCTATGGGAATCCAGACCGTCCTTTGGCTTGCGCACTTCACCTTCAAGGGCTTCCAGACGCGCTGACAGTTGGCGCACTTCCAATTGCTTGGCCGTCGCCAGGCGCAATTGGTCGGGGCTGCACGGCTTGACGAGGTAATCGGCGGCGCCGGCCTGAATGGCATCGACCGCCGTGTCGACCGCCGAATGTGCGGTGACGATCACGACCCGCATCCACGGCGCCTGAATGCGCATTTGCGCCAACACATCGAGGCCATTGTCCTCGCCGAGGCGCAAGTCAAGGAAACACAGGTCGAATACCTGCCGCTGCAACAGGGCATCGGCCTGTGCCGCGCTGTTGGCGGTGGCGACGCTGTAGCCTTCGTCTTCGAGGCAATAACGGAAGGTTCGCAGGATGGCAGATTCGTCGTCCACCAGCAGAATGCGGCCTTGATGCTCAGTGGCAGATTCCATTTTCCTACGCTCCATAATGAAAGATCTTCGTTAGTCCCGGAAAAATCGGGCAAGTTGCATGGTTGATTCTGATCCATTCCAGCCCCGGCAGGGTAGCTAACCTTTCGCACCCTCGCCAATACACTGATTTTGTTGAATTTTTATAAACAGATCAGCTGTTAGGCGTTTGCCTACGTTCCTCTCTGACATCTGCGACCTGCTCTCAATTCAAAAATAATGAAAGTTCCTACGAATTTATCGTGCATTACGCACGACCGAAGAGGGTCCATCGTGCAGGATGCGTCCCACAGAATTTTTAGACCATATTTAAGCCATTGTTTTTAAAGGATTTATTTCTTTGAAAAAGCTGGCATGCAGGCTGCAATAGTCTGGTTATCAGGGCAATTATGAATTCACGCCCACTAACAAGATCACCACCACAGTGGGAGCAGTTTCAGATGAATCGCCAACGTGCCGCCCAATTGCGTATTTCGCCATTGCACCTCCAGCAAGGCCTGTTTGCCGTATTGGCGCTGTTGATCACCCTGATCGCAGGCCAACAGTTCCTGCTGTGGGAACAGAGCCAACAGCCGGAAGCGCCGCACGTATCGATTCAACATGCGACCCAGACCCATTTCAGCGCTGTCAGCAGCAACCAGGCTGAACTCGCACCGATGCGAATGATGGACGTCGACCAGGCGCAGCCTGTGGATGAGATGCCCCGTCAGGAACGTTGGGTGTTCTGAGCAACCCAAACTGGCGCGCTTGATGCGCCGGGACAAGCAGCACCGCAGCACCTCTAAACTTTAAATAATAGAAGCGTAAGCGTAAGGAGAATCACCATGTTGAGCTGGGCAATCACATTCTTGATCATTGCCATCATCGCCGCCGTACTGGGCTTCGGTGGTATCGCGGGCACCGCCACGGGTATCGCCAAGATTCTCTTTGTCGTGTTCCTGGTGATGTTCATTGCTTCCTTCTTCTTCGGCCGTCGCGGTCGAGGCTGACCATGAGCGTGTTCAAGACACTGGCAGCCGCCCTGCTGTTGGGCGGTAGTGCCATGGCGATGGCGGCCAATGATGGCCAGACGCGGGCCAACGAGTTGTTGACGTCAGACCCGCAGTACCGTGAAACCTGGACGAGTGTCGTTAAAAAGGAAGAACGACTGCCGGAATGGGTGATGAACCTGTCTGGCGATGCCGAGCAAATGAATGCGGTGCAGGAAGATGGCGACATGTATCTGGTCGGGCCGCTTTGCGAATCGCAACCGACGTGCCTGAACAAGCGCTTGATCGTGGCGTTCAGCTTCAACAAGAAGGACGCCTACGGCATGTTGGTCGAAGTGCCCGCAGGCCTACCGGCTGACAAGTCGCCGACGCGGCATGCCACTTACCGTTTCCTCGGTAAACCGGATCAGGGCATGCAAAACCTGTTGATGGAACAACTGAAAAAAGATCCGAACTGGTACTGAGTTGGTAACAAGAAAGAAGCAGCCTTGCTTCTTTCCGATGCGCTGCCTGAGGAAGGCAAGCGCATGACCAAGGGGTCGGGACGTTCTGACTGTTTCAGGGTCGGAGTGACCTACGGGTACAGGGAGTGCCTGCGCAAGGGCCGGGTCAGGCAAAAGCTGCGACGCAAGTTCGCCGGTCGGGTATGACTCGACGGACTTGCGAAGAGCTTCCGGCGTGCAAAAACGTCGATCCAGAGCATCCCGCGTACATCCCTCTGCTGCATATCCTTTCGAAAACCGTTTCGCGGTGTTTCTTCTCGACCGTATATCGAGAAAGCGCTACCCGCCCGACTGCGAGTTTTCGCTGTTAAACGTAGGTTTTTTCTGAAGTTTCGCCTTCAAATACCCTGATCAAAAAATCACCGACATCCGCTGAAATGGCCGGTTCACGGCACTTATACCTGCCGAAATGTCGTATTCGAACCGGTTGGGACGTGAGTTTAAGGTGAAAAAGCTCATGCCGATTCGGCATAGGGTAGGCGTTTACGGCATTAGACGTCGCTTCCTTGCATCGGAATAGTTGCGCCTTTTTTCGCCTGCCAGAGAGCCGTAAACACGCGCTCCGGGGCACCTTATACGGGGGCCGATGCACAGACTTTTTCGCCACAAGCGTGACCAGTCCTGCGCATCTGCCCGAGTCAAACGCAAGTAAGGGTAAAGATATGAAGAAGGCAAAGCTTAGCCTCGCCTGGCAGATCCTCATCGGTCTGGTATTGGGGATTGCAATCGGTGCGCTGCTTAACCATTTCAGCGCCGAAAAAGCCTGGTGGATCAGCAACGTCCTGCAACCGGCGGGCGATATCTTTATTCGTCTGATCAAGATGATCGTGATCCCGATCGTGATCTCCTCGCTGATCGTCGGTATCGCCGGGGTCGGCGATGCGAAGAAACTCGGGCGTATTGGCCTGAAAACGATCATTTACTTCGAAGTCGTCACCACTGTCGCCATTCTGGTGGGCCTGGTGCTGGCCAACGTGGTCCATCCGGGCAGCGGCATCGACATGAGCACCCTGGGGACGGTGGATATTTCCAAGTACCAGGCGACGGCGGCCGAAGTTCAGCATGAACACGCGTTCATCGAAACCATCCTCAACCTGATCCCGTCGAACATCTTCGCGGCCATGGCTCGCGGCGAGATGCTGCCAATCATCTTCTTCTCCGTGTTGTTCGGCCTCGGTCTGTCGAGCCTGCAATCGGACCTGCGCGAGCCGCTGGTGAAGATGTTCCAGGGCGTGTCCGAGAGCATGTTCAAAGTCACCCACATGATCATGAACTACGCCCCGATCGGCGTATTCGCCCTGATCGCGGTGACCGTGGCCAACTTCGGTTTCGCCTCGCTGCTGCCGCTGGCCAAACTGGTGGTGCTGGTTTACTTCGCCATCGCCTTCTTCGCCTTCGTCGTGCTGGGCCTGATTGCCAGGCTGTTCGGCTTCTCGGTGATCAAACTGATGCGCATCTTCAAGGATGAGCTGGTGTTGGCTTACTCCACCGCCAGTTCCGAAACCGTGCTGCCGCGCGTGATCGAGAAGATGGAAGCCTACGGCGCGCCGAAAGCCATTTGCAGCTTCGTGGTGCCGACCGGTTACTCGTTCAACCTCGACGGTTCGACCCTGTACCAGAGCATCGCGGCAATCTTCATTGCCCAGCTGTACGGCATCGACCTGTCGATGAGCCAGCAATTGCTGCTGGTGCTGACGCTGATGGTCACCTCCAAAGGCATCGCCGGCGTACCAGGCGTGTCGTTCGTGGTGTTGCTGGCCACCTTGGGCAGCGTCGGCATTCCATTGGAAGGCCTGGCGTTCATTGCTGGCGTCGACCGCATCATGGACATGGCGCGTACCGCGCTGAACGTGATCGGCAATGCCTTGGCCGTGCTGGTTATCGCACGCTGGGAAGGCATGTACGACGACGCCAAGGGCGAACGTTACTGGAACTCCCTGCCGCACTGGCGCAGCAAGGAAAAGCTGCCGGCTGGCGAGATTTCCAAAGGCTGATGACATAACCCTGTGGGAGCGGGCTTGCTCGCGAATGGGGTGTGTCAGTCGCCCGATCAGCTGACTGACACACCGCTTTCGCGAGCAAGCCCGCTCCCACAGTGGATTGAGGCCAGCCCACGGAATTGGGCTTATGCAGCCATAAACAAACCCCGGAGAAATCCGGGGTTTGTCGTTTCTGGCGACCCCGCTATCATTCGCCGCATCTTCCGGGGGATTTGACTGATGCTTAATGGCCTGTGGCTTGGCTTCTTCATCGTGGCGGCCATTTCGGCGCTGGTGCAATGGCTGGTCGGCGGTAATGCCGGAATATTCGCGGCGATGGTGGAAAGTATTTTCGCCATGGCCAAGTTGTCGGTCGAAGTCATGGTCCTGCTGTTCGGCACGCTGACGCTGTGGCTGGGCTTCCTGCGGATCGCCGAGAAGGCCGGGATCGTCGATTGGCTGGCCAGGGCGCTGGGCCCGCTATTTCTGCGACTGATGCCGGAAGTGCCGCCCGGGCACCCGGCAATCGGCCTGATCACGCTGAACTTCGCCGCCAATGCCCTGGGCCTCGACAACGCCGCCACGCCCATCGGCCTCAAGGCCATGAAGGCGCTGCAAGAGCTCAATCCCAGCGCCACCATCGCCAGCAACGCGCAGATCCTGTTTCTGGTGCTCAACGCGTCGTCGCTGACGCTGTTGCCGGTGACGATTTTCATGTACCGCGCCCAGCAAGGCGCGCCCGACCCGACGCTGGTGTTCCTGCCGATCCTGCTCGCCACCAGTTGCTCGACCATCGTCGGCTTCCTGTCGGTCGCGTTCATGCAACGCTTGCGCGTCTGGGACCCGGTGGTGCTCGCTTACCTGATTCCCGGTGCCTTGGCCCTCGGTGGCTTCATGGCGCTGCTGGGCACGCTCTCGGCAACCGCGCTGGCCGGCCTCTCATCCATCCTCGGCAACCTGACGCTGTTCGGGCTGATCATGTTGTTTCTGATCATCGGCGCGTTACGCAAAGTGAAGGTTTACGAAGCGTTCGTCGAAGGCGCCAAGGAAGGCTTCGACGTGGCGAAGAATCTGCTGCCGTATCTGGTGGCGATGCTCTGCGCGGTGGGTGTATTGCGAGCCTCTGGCGCGCTGGACTTTGGCCTGGACGGGATTCGGCACCTGGTGGAATGGGCCGGTTGGGACACGCGGTTCGTCGATGCGTTGCCCACCGCGATGGTCAAGCCGTTTTCCGGCAGCGCCGCCCGGGCGATGCTGATTGAAACCATGAAGACGTCCGGGGTGGACAGCTTTCCGGCACTGGTGGCGGCGACGATCCAGGGCAGCACCGAGACGACGTTTTATGTGCTGGCGGTGTACTTCGGCGCGGTGGGCATCCAGCGCGCACGGCATGCGGTGGGGTGTGCGTTGCTGGCGGAACTGGCGGGCGTGGTCGGCGCGATTTTCGTCTGCTACTGGTTCTTCGGCTAACCACAAAACCATTGTGGGAGCGGGCTTGCTCGCGAAGGCGGTGTGTCAGTCAACAATGATCTCGGCTGACACACCGCTTTCGCGAGCAAGCCCGCTCCCACAGGGGATTTGTGTTGCGTTCAGGGTCGGAGTGGCGGCGCGACCTTCTGGCCTTCTTCAACCGTCCACGCCACCACCTGCGCGGTCAACTGGTCACTGGCCTTGGCAAACCCGGCGACCACCGATGGCACTTGCTTATCGCTCAACGGCTGGCGCACTTCAAAGCGCCGACTGGCCAGAATCCGCTGGTCATAACCGCGCACCAGCAACGCATCCAGCCGCACGACCACGCTTGCATTCGTGCCTTGGTATTCGGTCTGGAACGCTTGCAAGCTCCCGCCCAATTCCAGATCTGCCTGGAAATTGCTGTCATCGGTGCTCAGTAGCGGCACGCGACCATCGCGCTGGAACCCGTCCAGCAGACGGTTGCGCAGCAACACCGGCGCCGGATCGCTCCAGCGCGAAGCCTTGTAGCTGCTGATCAAGTCCCCTTGAGGAATGACCGCGATTTTCGGGCTGTCCAGCGCTTCGCTGGCCTGCGGCTTGGCCAGGCGCAGCGACCACTGCTGCGGTGTGCCGTGGCTGGCGGCAGCGCTGCCCTGGGCAGAAGGCAAACGGTAAACATCCGACGGCTCGGACTTGGGCAAGATCGAGCATGAACTGAGCAACGTGAAGCTGGCGAGGAAGGCGATGTGCGTCAGCTTCATGGCGTGAACTCCTTGTTCTTGTCACTGCCCAGCAGATAACCGCTGGGGTTGGATTCGAGGCGTTGGGAAATCGCCCGCAACGAGGTCAATGTGTCGCGCAGCTCACGTATCGCCGGCGCCACGCCATTCAAGCCTTGCATGCCACTGTTGAGCGAATCCTGATTGTTGCTGATCAGCTTGTTGATGGTCGCGCTGCTCTGTTCCAGCGACTTCATCGCTTGCTCGGCGCTGCCGAATATTTGCTTGCCCTGATCATTGAGCAGCCCATTGGCGTTGCGCATCAGCGCCGAGGTTTGCTCCAGCATGCTGCTCGCCTGTTTGCCGACCGACGCCAGTTGCTGCATGGCCTGCCGGATGTCACCGCGCTGCTCGGCAATGGTGCTGGTGGTCTGTTCCAGGTGCTCGAGGGTCTGGCTGATCCGTTCGACGTTCTCGGTGGAGAACATCAGGTTGGCGTTGTGCATCAGCGTATTCACGCCGGCCATCAGGTCGTTGCTGTCGTTCAGCAGACGGGCAATGGGTGAGGGCGACGCCACAATCGTCGGCAGGTCACCACCTTTGCCTTTGAGCGCCGGGCTCTGCGGCGTGCCACCGCTGAGCTGGATGATCGAAGTGCCGGTGATACCGGTCAGCGCCAATATGGCCCGGGTGTCTTCCTTGATCGGCGTCTCGCCACCCAGACGAATCCGCGCCAGCACCCGACGCGGGTCTTTGGGGTCCAGGCGCAAGGTCACCACGTCACCGACCTTGATCCCGCTGTACTGCACGGCGCTGCCTTTGGACAGGCCACTGACCGCCTCGTTGAAGACGATTTCGTAATCCTTGAACTCGGTGTCGACGCTGGACTTGGCCAGCCACAAACCGAAGAGCAGGGCACCTGCCACCACGATCACGGTGAACAGGCCGATCAATACATGATGGGCTCGGGTTTCCATGTCAGACCTCGTTCAACTGTTGAGCGGCCGTCAGCGCCGCGCGGCCGCGAGGGCCATGGAAGTATTCGTGAATCCACGCATCGTTGGTTTCCGAGACTTTGTCGATGGCGTCCGCCACCAGCACTTTCTTCTGCGCCAGCACCGCCACGCGGTCGGTGATGGTGTAGAGCGTGTCGAGGTCGTGAGTCACCAGAAACACGCTCAAGCCCAACGCATCGCGCAGGGTCAGGATCAATTGATCGAACGCCGCCGCGCCAATCGGATCGAGGCCGGCGGTGGGTTCGTCGAGGAACAGGATGTCCGGGTCCAGTGCCAGCGCCCGGGCCAGTGCCGCGCGCTTGATCATGCCGCCCGACAACGAGGCCGGGTACTTGTCGGCAGCCGACAGCGGCAACCCGGCCAGCGCCAGTTTCACTGCCGCCAGGTGCTCGGCGTCGGCACGGCTGAGGCCGGCGTGTTCGATCAGGGGCAGGGCGACGTTCTCGGTCACGGTCATCGAAGAGAACAGGGCGCCTTGCTGGAACAGCACGCCGAATCGACGCTCGACCATCGAGCGCTCGTGCTCGGACAGGGTCGGCAGGTTTTTGCCAAAGACCTTCACCACGCCTTCGCTGGGCTGGCGCAAACCGATAATGCTGCGCAGCAGCACCGATTTGCCGCTGCCGGAACCGCCGACCACCGCGAGGATTTCGCCCTTGTACAAATCGAGATCGAGGTTTTCATGCACGCTCTGGCTGCCGAAGCGATTGCACAGCCCACGAACTTCGATCACCGCCTCGGAGGGCGCTCGGGGTAGACGACTCACCAGCCCATCTCCATGAAAAACAACGCGGCCACGGCATCGAGCACGATCACCACGAAAATCGACTGCACCACGCTCGACGTGGTGTGCGCACCGACGGACTCAGCGCTGCCACTGACTTTGAAGCCTTCCAGGCAACCAATCGCGGCGATCAGGAACGCGAAGATCGGCGCTTTGACCATCCCCACCAGAAAGTGCTGAACGCCGATGTCCGATTGCAACAGCGAGAGGAACATCGCCGGCGAAATGCCCAGCGACACGGCACACACCACGCCGCCGCCGATAATCCCCGAGAGCATCGCCAGGAACGTCAGCATCGGCAGCGCCACCAGCAGCGCCAGCACCCGCGGCACCACCAGCAACTCCATCGGGTCGAGGCCCAGGGTGCGGATGGCGTCGATCTCTTCGTTGGCCTTCATCGAACCGATTTGCGCGGTGAACGCGCTGGCCGTGCGGCCGGCCATCAGGATCGCGGTCAGCAACACACCGAATTCGCGCAGGAAGGAAAACGCCACCAGGTCCACGGTGAAGATACTCGCGCCGAAACTGGCCAGCACCGTCGCGCCCAGAAACGCCACCACGGCGCCCACCAGAAACGTCAGCAAGGCGACGATGGGCGCGGCGTCGAGGCCGGTCTGCTCGATGTGCGCGACCATCGAGGTCAGGCGCCAGCGCTTGGGACGGAGCACGCCACGGGCGACGGTCTCGAGGATCAGGCCGACGAAACCCAGCAGTTGCAGGGTGTCTTGCCAGATCGCGTCCACCGCGCCGCCGATGCGGGTCAGCAGTTGAATGCCGACGTTGACTTCCGGTTCCTTGATCGGCACGCAGAAGTCGGTCAGCGAGCGGTAAACCGTCTGCAACAAGGCGCGATCAGGCGTGGACAGGGTGCAATCGGGGTGCTCGGCGGATCGGCCGAGACGCTCGGAACCGAGCAACTCCACCAGCAGCGACGCGCCGGCGGTGTCGAGTGCGCCGAGGCCGTTGAGGTCGATGTGGGTGTTGTCGTCGTATTGGCCGTGGAGCTTTTCGCTCAACTGCTTGAGGTCGGCGTAATGGGCAAGCGTCCAGTCACCCGTCACCCGCAGTTGCGCGGGGGAGTGAGAGGCATCCAGTTGGGCGTTACCGGCCAAAGTGCTGCTGGTCATAAGCTCCGTGCTTGTTCGGCTGTCAGGCAGACGTACGTAATAACACGAACTGCATTACTTTTCTTTGGTCGGTGTGCTGTCGGTGATCTTGAAGCGCAACACGCCAATCACCTGGCCATCTTCGGTCAGCACCCGGACCTGCCAGTCGCCGACCGGATTGCCCGGAAAGTTCTGCTTGTGCGTCCAGGCGCGGTAGCCTTCCTTGCGCCCGCCGTGGATGTCCAGCGGGATGCGGTCGACCTCTTTGCCGTCGAACTGCCACACGTGGTAAATCCGCTCGTCCAGGCCGCGCGGCGCGTTGATGGCGGTGTACGCGAACAAACCGCCGCCGCGAATCTGCTCGGCGCTGACTTCATCGAGCGCATCGCCGGGGCTGCGGTCCTGCATTTGCGTGCTGATTGCCACGTCGGTCATCCACAGCGTCGCCGGTGGCACCCACGAACGCAGCACCCAACCGACGCCGCCGATGCCCACGGTGATGCTCAGGATCGCCAGCGCGTTGCGCACGGTGCGAATCGGAAAGATCGACGCCAGGCTCGGGAATGACAGCACCACGGAAATGCCCAGCGCCAGTTTGAAGCTCTGGGAGGTGGTCAGGTGCAGGATGACGGGCAGGGCGGTCAGCAGGGCGGCGAACAGCGTCAGCGTGTGCAACGCCAGAAAGGCCCAGCGCCGTGGCGCCAGCCATTTGTAGTAGAGCGGATCGGTGATGGAAATCAGCGCGGCGATGCCCAGCAGCCCGGTAAAAAACAACTGCCCGCTGTTCCAGGTGGTGGTGATGAAAAAGAACGGCAGAACGAAAAACAGACTTTCCTGGTGGATCATCTGCGTCGCATAACGCAGCAACGGCTGCGGAATTTCGCGCTTGAACACCCGGGTGAACAGTTGGGTGAGGGTGTTTTCCAGCATCAGCCAGATCCAGCTGAGCACCATGATGATGGTGATCCAGGTCGCCAGGCCCTGCTGACGGTCAACCAGAATGAAACTGCCGACCCCGGAAATGAAACCGCCGAGCGCAATCACCCCGGGGTAGCGCTTCATCAATTCCAGGATGCGCTGGACGTACGGAGGCAGGGTAGGCATTGGGCGGTTCACACTTGTTGTAGGAAAAATCCTCGACAGGTTACCGCCCGGCGGGAGGTGTGGCGAGGGTATCGGTCCGTTGCCTGAAACAAACTTCATCTGTGGCGAGGGGGCTTGCCCCCGTCCGGCTGCGCGGCAGTCGTGGCCTCATGAAAGCGGTATATCCAAGTGAAGCGGACACCCTTTCTCGGGCCGCTTCGCAGCCCAACGGGGGCAAGCCCCCTCGCCACAAAAGCGCTCCCGCCCGAGGCGATTTTCAGCGTCTGCGGTGCACGCGCCAGGCCAGAAGCCCGAGCACTATCAACCCGCATACCCCGGCAATCGCCCACAGCAGCTGGTCGTAACTCATCAACGGCTTCTCGATCCGCAAATACCCCGGTTGCAGCAACAACTCGCGCATCGCCTTGTTGGCTTCTTCCAGGGACACGCTTTGCAGTTCCTTGGCGGGGTCGGCGAAGCGTCCGTCTTGGTAGTCCCCCAGCGCGCTCCAGTAGTAATCGGCCAGTGCGCTGTTGCCTTGCACGGCCCAGGTCTGGCGGGCGATGGCGGCCTGTTTGAGACGGTTGAAAGTGTCGGCATCGAGGCCGTCCTTGAGCAACCCGGCTTTCAGTTCATCCAGCACCTGCTGCGCTTGCGGCAAGTCGTCTCGCTCAAGGTCGGCGTTAAGGCTCATGAAACCCACGCCGCCAAACAGTTCGCGCTCGGCGGACGGGCCGTAGGACAAACTGTGGGCCAGGCGCATTTGGCGATAGAGCGCCCAGTCCAGATAGTCCTTGAGCAGGTCGAAGGTTTCGTCGTGCTGATCCTCCAGCACCGGCTCCGGCACCAGCCAATGCAACTTGGCACCGTCGCCGACGAAACCGTCATTCAACGTGCGCTCATGGGCGGCGGTCGCGTTGATTTCCGGTAACGCCAGGTGATCGGTGGGGTCGACGGCTTCCAGCGCGCCAAACGACCGCTCCAGATACGCCGGCAGCAGGCGATCGAGGTCGCCGACGACAATCAGCGTCATGTTGTTGGGGGCGTACCAGGCCTTGCGCACCTTCTCCAGTTGTTCGCGGGTCAGGTGATCGACCTCGGCCCGCTCAGGGCACTTGAGGCCCAGTTCCACCGCCAACTGATTGCTTGCGGTGTGGCCCAGGTCCTGGCGATCGAGCCAGCGTTGCAGGTGCGAGTAATGGCCGCCGTCCTCACGCTCGACCACTTCCTTGGCCGCGTTGATGGCGTTGTCGTCGATGCGGGTCTGGGTCAGCAGCGCCAGCAACAGGTCGAGGACCTTGCGCTGATTTTTCGCCGGGGCTTCGATGACGAACGTGGTATCGGCGTTGCTGGTGTAGGCGTTCCACTCGCCGCCCAGCGCTTGCATGCGCTCTTCCAGGCCACCCTCGCCGGTGGCGTCGATGCCGCTGAACAGCAGATGTTCGAGCAGGTGCGGCAGTTCCTTGTCCGCGCAACTGAAATCATCGAGGCCAACGCCGACCACCAGGCGAATCGCCACGTGCCCACGCTCGGTGCCGGGCTTGAGCAGCAATTGCAGACCGTTCGGCAGCGTGTAGCCCTCGACCTGAAAACGGTCCAGGGCAAACGCAGGCAATGAACCCAGCAATAGACAGGCGAACAACAGACAACGCATAACAAGCTTCCATACGGCTGATTGGAGATCCGTGTCGCTTCCCCGTCAGCCAATCGTCAGGCTGAACCATTGTTACTGACTGACCACACCGCCAGACGTTCAAGGCGAATGTGTGATGTCAGCCATATCGTCGACAATCAATGCGCCGGTGTCCGTGGTTTCCAGCACCACATAAGCGCTGCTGCAGAACAATGAATTCAGGCGTTTCATGTCGGCAATCAACTCCAGGTGCAGCGAGCTGGTCTCGATACTCTGCACAATCTTTCGTTGCAAGCGGCTGACATGCGCATGGGCCAGGCGGCGCTCCTGGGCGCGAAAGCGACGTTTTTCTCGCAGCAATTGACGGGCGCTTTCCTTGTCGGCGCTGAGGAACACCGACAACCCCAGACGCAGGTTGGCGATCAACTGGCTGTGCAGCCCGGCCAATTCTTCCAGGCCGACTTCGGAAAACGAGCGCCGTTGCGAGGTTTTCTGTTGTTGCACCTTGCGCAGCATGCGTTCGATCAGGTCGCTGGCGAGTTTGAGGTTGATCGCCAACTCGATGGTTTCCGCCCAGCGCCGACTGTCCTGATCGCTCAAGTCTTCGCGGGGCATTTGCGCCAGATAGAGCTTGATCGCGCTGTACAGCGCTTCGACGTCATCGGTCAGGCGCCGCATTTCCTGGGTGACCGCCGTTTGCTTGCCGCGCAGCACGTCAAGCATGGCTTCGAGCATGTTGTCGATCAGGTCGCCCATACGCAGGGTTTCCCGCGCGGCATTGGCTAGCGCCAGGCTGGGAGTGACCAGCGCAGTCGGATCAAGATGCCGGGGTTTGATGATGCCGTTGACCTCGGGCCGCTCCGGCAGCAACCACGCGCAAAGCCTGGCCATTGGCGCGACGCTTGGCAGCAGGATCAGGCAGCGCGTGGTGTTGTAGAGCAGGTGGAAGCCGATGACCATTTCCTGAGGGCTGTAGTCGAGGCTGTCGATCCAGTGCACGAGCGGGTCGAGCACCGGAATGATCAGCAGCAACCCGATCAGTTTGTACAACAGGCTGCCGAGCGCGACCTGCCGGCCGGCGGCGTTCTGCATGCTGGTGCTCATGAACGCCAAAATGCCGCTGCCGATGTTGGCGCCGATCACCAGGCCGATGGCCACCGGCAAACTGATCACGCTGGCGCCGGCCAGGGTCGCGGTCAGCAGGACGGCGGCCAGGCTGGAGTAGGAAATCATCGCGAACAACGCGCCGACCAGAGCATCGAGCAAAATGTCGCCGGTCAGCGACGCGAAAATCACTTTCACGCCTTGGGCGTGGGTGATCGGCGCGGCGGCCTCGACGATCAGTTGCAGCGCCAGAATGATCAGCCCCAGGCCAATACTGACCCGGCCCATCTGCCCGAGTCGCGTCTGTTTGCGCGACAGAAAGAAAATCACCCCAAGGAAAATCAGCAGCGGCGACAGCCACGACAAATCGAACGTCAGCACCCGCGCCATCAGCGCCGTACCGACGTCGGCACCGAGCATCGTCGCCAGCGCCGGCATCAGCGCCATCAGGCCCTGACCGACAAAAGAGGTGACGAGCATGGCCGTGGCGTTGCTGCTCTGGACCATCGCGGTCACGACAATCCCGGCGACAAACGCCAACCCTTTCTTGGACATGTTCTGGCCAATCACATGGCGCAGGTTGGAACCGTAGACCCGCAGGATGCCGGTTCGGACGATGTGCGTGCCCCAGATCAACAAGGCCACGGCAGATAACAAATTGAGCAGGGTGAGCATAAGGGCCCCCTGTGGTGGTAGCGCCCCAAAGGGGCAAGTTGACGGTACCGCGCTTTTTCTACGTTTGTACTTTAGCTGTAGTTGGCTAACGGGCTGCGCGCCAGCATCGCATAGCTAAAGAAGTGATTGAAACAAAACTGTCATGAAAACAAGGTTCATGCGGGATGGGTTCAGGGCCCCGAAGACCGATGCGAGCCGGAAGAAACGCGACCCCCTGTGGGAGCGAGCTTGCTCGTGAAGGCGGATTTGAATCACCACTCAATGACCGGAAGGATTTGGGAGGCGTTCAATCGCTGTAGTAATCCGCCCCCACGCTGACATCGATCAGATACTTCGCTGTCTTCGGATCGCGCTCATCACAGCGGGCATAGCATTTTACGTTTAGCGCAAGGCTATATTTGTGGGGTATCAACAGCACCGTCACCACCACGTGCTCAAACAACTCAGCCTGAAGTACTTTTTTATCATCCTCGGTAGAGGTTTTAACCCAAGGATTTCTTTCTGCATTCCAAGGTACCCATCCAGCATTTCTTAGTTGGCTCTGTAACTGATCGAGTACCATAATCATTTCGTCAAATGGCACCGTTTCAAGCATCGGAGAAATCGTCATGGTCGAGACCTTCCCCTCATCAAATCCAATCGCGCCAAACTTGTTAGCGGGCAGCTTAAAGCCATGCTCAGGATCATCAAAATGGATAATGACCGGGCTGGATACCCATGTAGAACTAGGGTGCGGCGGGTCACTGGGATACATGGCAGTTTTACGCAACACAGGAAACGTCGAGTCCGTTACGACGCTTTCGTAAGTTTTGCCGATGTGAACAACCAAAAAATCCGTTGGGTAGTGAAAGGAAATCAGGCAAACAAACAGCATTAAAAACATGACTCTGCGCCAACATATACCGCGCCGCTTGTAACGATTCCTCATGTTCCGCTTCGATCCCGCCCAACGCTGATATCGATCAAGTATTCAGCCGTCTCCGCGTCACGCGTACGGCAATGCGCATAGCATTTGATCAAAAGCAGAAGGCTATATTTTCCCGGTACGTACAAATCAACGCCCACTGGCTGATCGAAGAGCTTGGCCCGCAATCGCTCACGTTCGGCACTAGAGTCGACACTGAACCAGTCGTTATTTTCTAAAGGCTCAAGCGTCCAACCTCGGGACTTGAGGATGTTTTGTATATCTATCAATCGATTCAAGGTCTCGGTAAAAGGTTTCGTTTCCGACATAGGCGAGGTGGTCAGCGTCGAGACGTTTTGGCTTCCATACGTAACGGCGCCAAACACCGTCGGAGGAAGTTTG
>NZ_JBNNWE010000118.1:0-17869 GCF_050280905.1 Pseudomonas sp. NPDC086278 | reverse complement strand
TGGCGCCCTGAACATCGAAGTCATTGCCGTGGCCCACGATGCGCAGGAGCCGACGCAATACGTATTCAGTGACGGCGAGCGGCGCTTCGGTCTGCTGACGGACCTTGGATCGTATTGCAACAAGGTGCTGGACGGCTATCGGGACCTCGACGCATTGATGATCGAGTCCAATCATTGCCGTGACATGCTGGCTCGCGGTCACTACCCGTACTTTCTCAAACAACGGGTGGGCGGTGAACTGGGACATTTGAACAACCATCAGGCGGCATTCCTGGTGGCCGAGTTGGGCTGGCAAGGCCTGCAACACCTGGTCCTGGCCCATCTGAGCAGCAAGAACAACCTGCCGCAGCTGGCCCGGCAATGTTTTGTCGACACCCCTCGGGTGCGACCCGGAATGGCTGCAACTGGCCGATCAAGATTCAGGGCTCGACTGGCGTCACATCGCCTAGCCCACCTACTTAGCAAGCGGAGCCCATCATGGAAAAACGTGAAGAACTCTACCGCGGCAAAGCCAAATCGGTTTTCAAGACCGACGACGCTGACCGCTTGATCCTGCTGTTTCGCAACGACACTTCGGCGTTCGACGGTAAACGCATCGAGCAGCTCGACCGCAAAGGCATGGTGAACAACAAGTTCAACGCCTTCATCATGCAGAAACTCGAAGCTGCTGGCGTGCCGACCCAATTCGACAAACTGCTGGGCGACAACGAATGCCTGGTGAAAAAACTCGACATGATCCCGGTCGAATGCGTCGTGCGTAACTACGCCGCTGGCAGCCTGGTCAAGCGTCTGGGCGTCGAAGAAGGTATCAAGCTCAACCCTTACACCTTCGAACTATTCCTGAAGGACGACGCCAAGGGCGACCCGTTCATCAACGAATCCCACGTCGTTGCCTTCGGTTGGGGCACCGCCGAGCAACTGGTTCGCATGAAAGAACTGTCGCTCAAGGTCAACGAAGTCCTGAGCAAACTGTTCGACGACGCCGGCCTGCTGCTAGTCGACTTCAAGCTCGAATTCGGCGTGTTCTCCGATGGCTCCATTGTCCTGGGCGACGAATTCAGCCCGGATGGCTGCCGTCTGTGGGACAAGGCCACCGGCAAGAAGATGGACAAAGACCGCTTCCGTCAGGGCCTCGGTGACGTCATCGAAGCTTATGAAGAAGTCGCCAATCGTCTGGGCGTACCGCTTTAACCGACGCAAGCATCTGATAGCACAGAAATATTTCGCTTAGGGGGTTCGCTTCCTGCGAAAGTGTTGTTATGATGCGCGCCGTTGGAGAGATGCCAGAGTGGCCGAATGGGACGGATTCGAAATCCGTTGTACCTTCACCGGTACCTAGGGTTCGAATCCCTATCTCTCCGCCATTACATAGAAAAAGCCCCGTAGCTGAAAAGTTACGGGGCTTTTTCGTTTTCTGCGTTTTGTTTGGGGCGGGGCTGTATCGCGTGAAATGTTCCGCAACGCGGTGGCGTTGACGGTTTCCCCGCAACCGGCAGTACCTGCCCGACTCAAGGGCGTCGTGCAGCCTGGTCGCAATACTCGATCAGCAGTTCGGTCAGAACCCGTATCTTGCGTGCGGGATGCTGACCTGGCGGTCGAACGACATAGGCGCCTGCCGGCGGTGGTGGATGCCGAGGCATGATCTGTATAAGTGCGCCGCTGGCCACATGTTCATGGGTAATCCAGTCGGGCAGGTAAGCGATCCCCAGACCTGCTACCGCGGCGGAGACTAAAGCGACGCCGTTGTCTGCCTTAAAACGCCCCTGCGGATGCACCGTGATGACCTTTTCGCCATCCATGAATGGCCAGGATTCGGTGCCTTGCATTAGGGCCTGATGGGTGACGAGCTCCTCTGGCGTCTCGGGTGACCCATGCACCTCGATATAGGCCGGGCTCGCGACTAGCATTCCAAGGATCGGGCCAATGCATCTGGCGATCAAGCTGGAGTCTTGAAGGTGGCCAATCCTTATCGCGCAGTCATACCCCTCCGCGATGAGGTCAACGAATCGATCGCTGTAGCAGGTCTGGATGGAAAGCCCAGGGTGGCGTCGTGCCATTTCCGCGAGTATGGGAGCGAAGTGTGTTGGGCCGAACGTAATTGGCGCAGCAACGCGCAAGCGGCCGCGAAGCTCACCGGCGGGCAAGATCGCTTCGCGGGCCATCTCGATCTCGGCGCAGACTCTGGCCGCATGGTCGCGAAAGGTAGTTCCGGCTTCTGTGAGAGCCGCTCCGCGGGTGGACCGCGTCATCAGTTGCACGCCAAGTTCTGCTTCCAGCCGGGCTAGCCGTCGACTAACGATCGATTTGGACACGCCCAGTCGCAGCGCAGCGCGCGAAACACCCCCCGCGTCTGCAACTTCTACAAATGTCTGAAGTTCTTCTATGTCCACTTCTGTGTTCCTTGTTTCGCGACAACACCAGGCACCGAATGCGACGACCGTATTGAATATTGGACCAGCAGCCTACTGCCCACAGGCAACGTCGTCGATGGCAATGACTGACGCAACGTCGTAAAGCCCATTTGGCCATGATGATTTTCGGCGGCGCGAGGTGAGCGCGTTCCCCCTCTTGCGACACAGCTAGCCGCGCAGCGCCACTACCGGACCGGGAATGGGAACGGCACAGTGCTGTCCTCAGGCAACGTCGCCGCTGGCGCGCGCTGCCCGAAAACCAATCCCGTTCATAGCTACAAAAAAGGATGACCCATGACTTTGCGCAATGGCATTGCTTCGCTTCTTCGCCCGGAAGATTCGGTACTCGTGCTGATCGACCATCAGCCTTACCAACTAACCAATCTGAACAGCCATGAGCCGCAGATGGTGGTCAACAATGCGACGGCGCTGGCGAAGGCCGCTAAAGCTTTCGGCGTTCCTACTATTCTGACTAGCGTGATCGCCGAGCGTGGCGGTTTTATCTTCCCGCAAATCACCGACGTATTCCCCGGCCAGGAGGTCATTGATCGGACGTTCATCAATACCTGGGAAGATCAGAAGGTGGTGGACGCAGTTAAGGCGACGGGGCGCAAGCAGTTGGTCATCGCCGGCCTGTGGACCGAGATATGCGTCGCCATGCCGGTGATCCAGGCCCTCGGCGAAGGCTGGGACGTGACGGTTATCACCGACGCGTCGGGCGCCGTTTCCGTTGAGGCCCATCAGGTCGCCATCCAGCGCATGATCGCGGCCGGCGCGAACATGATGACGTGGCTGGCTTTGGCGGCGGAATGGCAGCGCGATTGGGCGCGCGCCGAAACGGCTGGCGCGCTGACGGAGGTGCTCCTGCACCATGCCGCCGGCAGCGGCATTGCGTATCTGTGGGAACAACAATTGCTCAACGCGCCAGTGCCGACCACCGCCGGGTGATCTGAGCGGGGGGATGAAGCGGCGCTTGAACGGAGTCTGGCCAACGGTTGATCCGTTACCGCACTTCATCCTCCCCTCCAAGCGACGTCGATATGCCTGAATACTCCTATCATCCAATACAACGCCAATGACTGGATGACGGAGGACGCATGAACAGATGGCAACGCCTTTGGTTGTTTATAAAGCTGCTGGCAGCCGCAGCGGCCTGCGTGGCCGTTTCTATCCAGGCGTTCCGATACATGATGGAAAGCCCCGATGCCGCGCAAATACATCCTCTGAGTATTGTGGTGGCGGGGCTGATCTTCGGCTTCGTCATTTTTGGCCTCCTATCTCTGGTTGAAAGAGCAATCCGCCGCCTTGTGAGTGCTTCTGACCGGAGAACCCCGCAGCCATATCCAGAACAAGGGGAGGCGGAGTTACCTGCGCAGCGACCGCTTGATCAGCCTGCTGAAGACTTGGCACGGGGCAAGCCACATTAATGAACCCTCGAAAGCTGCCCTGTGGAAGGATCCTACAAAGACAACTCCAAGCTGACATGAACAAGCGAAGCGTCTTACTTATTACGCGGACACGTCCGAGATTGATCGGGGGTATATTCACCGTTCAGCGAAGACGGCAGTCAGGGCTTCGCGGTCGAGCAGATAACCGAGCGTTGCGCATCCTCTTCTGGTTGATCGGTTAACGGATGATTCATTCCCTCAAGGAGGAGGCAGCGATGTACAGCAGTGATGAAGAGTATTTTCAGTGCGATGAACAGATCGGGCATGTCATGAGGCTTGCCAATGCCTAGGGATCTTCATCTGGACACGAGGCACTTGGCCCGGGTTTTCAACGCGCGAATAAAGAATCCCAAGTGCCCATTCTGTGAGCATGACGAGTGGGAATTGCCGCTTCAGGTCGGGGCGACGGGTGTGGGGTTGCCTTGGGCGCGTGGTAAAGAGTTTTTGCCATCAGGTACGCCCGCGGTGATGCTGAACTGCAAGCATTGTGGGTTCGTACGCCTGCATTCGCTCAATGTGCTGGCAGATATCATCGTCGACGCCGACAGCAAGACCCGCGCGCGGGAGGTCTGCGATGAGTGAGCCTTTTGTGCTGGTAAACCTTGATGAGCACTACCCCGACCGTTTCGCTCCCAACAGAAGGAGTGGCGGTGACGATAATGGACGAAGACCACCAGGTCCTGCAGGAGAAAACCCATTGGAACCGCGTGTAGCCAAGCTCGAGACGCACATCGAATACGTGCGAGGCGATTTGATCGAAGTTCGTGTGGACATTCGTGAGCATCGTAAAGAAACCCGAACAGACTTTCGTTTGCTGTTCGGCGCGCTAATCACTGCCTCGCTGGGTTTGGCAGCGATCATGGGTAAAGGATTTGGTTGGCTGTAAACGAATGCGAGAAACCGGCAAGGCGCCGGTTTTTTTATCGTTACAAAAATGCCTGATTTTTACCGATGACAGAAATGGCTGCCGATCACTCAAAACGACGGCGGCGTGATCACCCAAATCACCACTGCGTCTACCTCCCCGGGGTTCCCATACCGATGCGGCTCCTGGCTGGAAAAACTGAAGCTGTCGCCTTCACTCAGTTGAAAATGCCGCTCCCCCACCCATAACTCAAAACTCCCCGACAGCAGATAACCAGCCTCTTCCCCTTCATGACTGTAACTCTGCTGACTGTAAGTCCCGGGCGGAAAGCGCGAGTGCAGCATCTCAAGTTGTCGGTTCGGTTGCGGCGTCAGCAGGTGGTCCACGATGCCATCTTCATAGTGCACGCTCATCCGGCTGTTCTTGCGCACGACGATGCCTTCGTCTTCCGGTGCCGTGCCGGCCTCGCTGGCAAAGAACCATTGAATGGTCACACCCAGACTACGGGCGATGTTGAACAGCGCAGGAATGGAGGGATAAGCCAGATTACGTTCAAGCTGACTGATGTATCCCGCCGTCAATTCGCTCAGTTGCGCCAACTCAGTCAGGGTCATGCCTTGGCGTTTGCGCAGGCCACGAATCCGTGTGCCAAGAAAATGCGGCTCTGCCGAAGCGCCGTCTTTCAGGGACGCGCTGTTGGCAGGCGGCATCGTGCTGCTATCGCTCATGGCGTGCTCCAAACCGAGGGGGTGAGTAAAAGGCCCGGAGTATAAAACAGCCTCAAAGCTCCCAGGCGACTTTCAAGCCTTCGTAGATGGCTTCTTCGGCGGTTCTCGGTGCGAGGCAGTCGCCGATGCGTCGAAACTCCACCAGGCCTTGCAACTCGGCGCCCAAGGTGTCGACAGGTTGGTGGCCCTGGCAGAGCACCAACGTGTCGATGTTTTCAAACAGCATCGGTTCGCCGCTGGCGGTATGTTGCAGGTAAACGGTGTTGTCATCGCAACCATACAAGCGAGCGTAAGGCGTGATCGGAATGCCGAGTTTGTGCAGCTCGCCAGCCAGTTGATCGCGTACGTAAAGCGGCAGGTTTTCCCCGCAATGAGTGCCGTTGACCGCCAGTTGCACTTGATGCCCGGCGCGTACCAGCCGTTCGGCGATGCCGGGGCCGATCCAGTCGCAGCGCCAATCGACCACCACCACCGAGCGCCCGATCTGCACTTCATCGCGCAGCACTTGCCAGGCGTCCACCACCTGCAACTCTCCACCGCGCTCGAATGCCGGCCAATACGGTTCGGCACCTGTGGCGAGGATCACCATGTCTGGCCGCTCACGCTCCACCAGCGGCCGGTCGACACGGGTATTACGTACGACGCGCACGCCGGCCAGTTCCATTTCGCGCTGGAGGTTGGTACTGGCGCCGCCGAATTCGGCCCGTCGTGGTAGCAATTGCGCAAGTAATACCTGGCCGCCGAGTTGTGAATTGGCCTCATAAAGCGTTACGTCGTGTCCGCGTTGCGCCGCCACCGCCGCCGCTTTCATCCCCGCAGGACCACCGCCGACGATCATGATGCGTTTGCGCAGCCCCGCCGGTTGCCGCTTGCCGAAGATCAGCTCCCGCCCGGTTTCCGGGTGCTGGATGCAGGAAATCGGCAAGCCTTTGTGGAAGTGGCCAATGCACGCCTGGTTGCAGGCAATGCAGGCGCGCACATCCTCGACGTGGCCGGTGTCGGTTTTGTTGGGCATTTGCGGGTCGCAAATCAGCGCGCGGGTCATGCCGCAGACATCGGCCTGGCCTCGCGCCAAAATCAGTTCAGCCTCCTGCGGCTGGTTGATGCGACCGGTGACGAACAGCGGGATCGACAGCCCGGCCTTGAACGTCCCCGCTTCCTTGGCCAGGTAAGCGGCCTCGATCGCCATCGGCGGTACGATGTGCACCGCGCCGCCCAGCGATGCCGAGGTGCCCGCGACAATGTGTACGTAATCCAGAGACGGTTGCAGCAATTGCACCGCAGCCAGGGATTCATCCTCGGTGAGCCCTTCGGGATCGCGCTCATCGGCGGAAATCCGCAAGCCGATGATGAAGTGCTCATCGGTGTTGGCACGCACGGCGGCGATCACTTCACGCAGGAAGCGCAGGCGCTGTTCCAGCTCACCGTTGTAGTGGTCGGTGCGACGGTTGACCCTTGGATTAATGAATTGCGCCGGCAGGTAGCCGTGGCTGGCGACCACTTCCACGCCGTCGATTCCGGCCTGATACAAACGTCGGGCTGCCGCACCGTAACCCGCGACAATCTCATCGATCATCACCTGATCCAGCGCACGTGGCATCACACGGAAACGCTCGTTGGGCACTGCCGACGCCGAGTAAGCCACGGCCAGCAGACCATCGCTGGACTCCATGATTTCCCGGCCCGGATGGAACACCTGCGACAGCACCACGGTGCCATGCGCATGGCAGCTTTCAGCGATTTTTCGATAACCCTCGATGCAGCCGTCGTCCGTTGCCATCAGTACGTGCGAGGTATAGCGGGCGCTGTCGTGCACCCCGGCCACCTGCAAGATGATCAGGCCGGCACCGCCTTCGGCTCGCGCAGTGTGGTAGGCGATCAGCTGCTCATTGACCAGATTGTCGGTGGGCATCGAGGTGTCGTGACCGCTGGACATGATGCGGTTTTTCAGGCGTTTGCCACGCAGTTGCAACGGTTCGAACAGATGGGCAAAGGCAGTAGACGAGGTCGGCATGATGTGGGTAATCCAGGCAGGCTGAAGCCGAAAAGCCGTTGCTTCGGCGTTATTATTTTCCCTATGAGAATTTACCTTCAGTAAAAAATCAACTGATTTTTTTACTGGCGGGTTTTTGAGGGGATAACGTCTGCCGAACACTCCGAAGTGGCTGACAGGTATGTAATGGCTGCGTTACATGCCGTTACTTGACTTACATTTGACGATCAAATCTCAACATTTAAAGACTGTTAATTACAAGAACAGTCTGATTAACATTGTTGAGTAGAGGCGTGACAGACAACAATAATAATCAAAGCCCTGAGGTCTACAATGAAGCTGCGTTCCCTGTTAGGTGTCGCTGTATTTTCGGTATCCGGAAGTTATATTAAAGCTCAGGCAGAGGAGGCTACGGGTGGTTTTATTGAAGACAGTTCAGCCACCATCATCGCCAGAAACATGTACTTTAATCGAAACTCTCTCTCGCACTATCCCGATTCAATAGGTTGGGGGCAGGGCTTTTTGATGGACTATAAGTCCGGTTTCACTCAGGGGGTCGTCGGGTTTGGTGTCGATGCCAGTGTTGATACCGCTTATAAACTTGATGGCGGCAGAGGAACCGTCGGCACGGGTATGTTTCCAGCAGAGGGAGACGGTGAAAGATCAGAGTCGTCGACACTCAATACTTCGGTAAAGATGAAATGGTCAAATACCGTCATTCAATATGGCGACCTGCGGCCGTATAACCCGGTACTGGCTACCCCCGACTCGCGCTTGATGCCGGTAACGGCAAGAGGCATCCAGTTGCTGAGCACTGACATCGATAAAGTCAGCATTGATGCCGGGCACTTTTCCTCCACCAAAGGTTCGGCAAGTACGAACCATGACGGTGATTTCTATGCCGGCTATGCCGGGGTGCAAGGGGGCGATGTCGATTACGCCGGTCTCACGTACCAGCCGGTGGAAGAAGGCACGGTCGGCTTCTACGTGTCTAGGACAGAGGATTTGTGGCGCCAGTACTACATGAACGCCAACTACACCTTTGCGTTGCCGTCCGAACAAACGCTGAACTTCGACTTCAACCTGTACCGCTCGCTCGATGAAGGGCAAGCCCGGGCCGGCGACATTGACGTCACCGCGTGGTCGCTGGCGACGGCCTACGCCACAGGCCCGCACACGGTCACCCTGTCCTATCAAAAAATCCACGGTGATACACCGTTCGATTATTTGAGGGCCGCGGACGGCACTTACATGGACTCCATCTATCTGGCCAACTCATCGCAATACGGAGACTTTAACGGTCCGGGTGAACAGTCGGTCGGGCTTGGATATCAATATGACTTTGGAAGTACCGGTTTTACCCGGACTACTTTAGGCGTTCGGTATGTTTACGGCTTCGATATGGACAACAAGCAAGTTGATCCCGACGGCTTGTATGCTTATTTCGCTAGTTCCGATAAGCAGATTGAACGTGATGTCGATATCAAGACCCTCGTTGAAAGCGGTCCTTTGAAGAATCTGTCGGTTCGAGTGCGTTATGCGGACTTCCAGTTCACCGGCGACAGTGTCAAGCAACTGCGAATCATCACCCAATATCCGTTTGATCTTTTTTGATGTGCACAACTGACTCCAATAAAAACAAGAGGTTTCACATGAGAACTTTCCCGATCAAGTGCATCGCGTTGGCGGTCACACTTTCTTCGCTGGCGTTGTCCGCGCATGCAGACACGGTCTATGTTCACGCGGGCCGTCTGATCGATGTCGAAAAGGGCAAAGTGCTGACCGATCAACGGATCAAGATTGACGATGACCGGATCGTCGCCGTGGAGCCATGGAGTGCCCCGCCGGCCAACAGCAAAGTGATCGACTGGTCAGCCAAGACTGTGCTGCCGGGCCTGATTGATATGCACACGCACATCTCCGATTGGGACATGACCAACAACGTGGCAGAACCGCTGCTGCATTCGCCTCAGGATGTCGCGTTGATGGGCGCCAAACATGCCTATCAAACGCTGCGTGCGGGTTTCACCACCGTGCATGACCTGGGCACCTACCGGGCGTTCACCGACGTCGCCCTGCGGGACGCGATCAACGCCAATCGGGTGCTGGGGCCGCGGATGAACGTGGTCGGCGCGTACATCACCGTCGCTGGTGGTGGTGGCGAAGTGACCGGGTTTGCCCCCGGTGTGGAGATTCCGGCGGATATGCGCGTCGGCGTTTACCGTGATGCCAATGACGCCAAGTTGAAGACCCGTTACCTGTTCCAGCATGGCGTCGACACCATCAAGATGATGGGCACCGGCTCCGTGCTGGCCGAAGGCACCGAGCCGGGTCAGATGGAAATGACCGAAGAGGAAATGCGCGCCGTCGTGCAAGAAGCCAAGGTTCATAAAAGCTACGCCACCGTCCACGCCCATGGCGCGGAAGGGATCAAGGCCGCGATTCGCGCTGGCGTCAAATCCGTTGAACACGCCTCGCTGCTGGATGATGAAGGCATCAAGCTGGCAAAAGACAACGGTACTTACCTGGTGATGGATATCTACAACGGCGACTACATCGATGAAGTCGGCCGCAAGGAAAACTGGCCAGAGAGTTACCTGCGCAAAAACACTGAAACCACCGACGTACAGCGCCAGGCATTCCGTAAAGCGGTCAAGGCCGGGGTGAAAATCGCCTACGGCACCGATGCCGGTGTCTATCCGATTGGCACCAACGCCAAGCAGTTCGCCTACATGGTCAAGTACGGCATGACACCGATGCAGGCGATCCAGTCCGCCACCGTCGTGGCGGCTGAACTGCTCACTTGGCAAGCGGACGTCGGCGCCGTCAGTGTGGGCCGGTACGCCGACATGATCGCGGTTGATGGCGACCCGATTGCCGATATTTCCGTACTCGAGAAATTGCCTGTGGTGATGAAGGGCGGCGCAATTGTGCCGCCGGGCATACTGCCAGGCCTGTAAAAAGCAGCAAAAGGCCAAAGGGGATCTGGAGTAGGCGAGGGTTGTTGCTGTACAGTCGTTCAGTTCGCGAACGGCTCGTTCAGGGCTCAACCCTCGCCTCAAGGAATTCCTCCAATGTCCCAGGAAGGCCGATTCTCCAGAATGGCGCCAGAGCTGCGCAAAACCAATCTCATCGAGGCAACGCTCGCGTGCCTCAAGCGCGACGGCTTCCAAGGCGCTTCCATTCGCAAAATCTCCGCCGAGGCCGGTGTCTCGGTCGGGCTGATCAGCCATCACTATTCCGGCAAGGACGAATTGGTCGCCGAGGCCTATCTGGCGGTGACCGGTCGTGTCATGGGGATGCTTCGCGCCGCCATGGAACAGGCCGCCCCTAATGCCCGTGAACGCCTGTCGGCATTCTTTCGAGGCTCGTTTTCCGCTGAACTGCTGGACCCGCAGCTGCTCGATGCCTGGCTGGCCTTTTGGGGCGCGGTCAAGACAGCGGAGGCAATCAACCTCGCGCACGAACAATCCTATGGCGAATACCGCAGCATCTTGCGCAAGGTGCTGACCGAACTCGCACAGGAAGAGGGCTGGGAACACTTCGACGCCGATCTGGCCGCCATCAGCCTCAGCGCTCTGCTTGACGGTTTGTGGCTGGAATCAGGGCTCAACCCCGGAACGTTCACGCCTGAACAAGGCATGCAGATTTGCGAAGCCTGGGTCGACGGTTTGCAGGCCGGCGGACGTCAGCGTTTCCGTTTGCAGACGACGGGCTGTTGATCGATCGTTCAGCAATGGATACTCTCAGGCGGCAGTGCAGCAACGAACTCTAATAAGAAACACGCCTTCGGGCACACTCAGGACACCATGCGATGACTCCTCGGGTATTGATTGTCGACGACGATCCACTGATTCGCGAACTGCTCCAGGCTTATCTGAGCCAGGAAGGTTACGACGTCCATTGCGCCGCCACGGCGGAGCTGGCTGAAACATTTCTGGCGACCCAGTCGGTCGATCTGGTGATGCTCGATATCCGCTTGCCGGGTAAGGACGGGCTGACCCTGACCCGGGAACTGCGGGTTCGGTCGGAAGTCGGGATCATTCTGATCACCGGGCGCAACGATGAAATCGACCGCATCGTCGGCCTTGAATGCGGCGCCGATGATTACGTGATCAAACCGCTCAAACCCCGCGAGCTGGTGTCCCGGGCGAAGAACCTGATCCGCCGGGTGCGGCATGCACATACACCCAAAGCGGTGCCGTCCATCGCCAAACCGGTCAAGCAATTCGCCGCCTGGGCGCTGGACACCGACCGTCGGCGGCTGATCGACACCACCGGCGGCGAAACGCTGCTGACCCACGGCGAGTACCAGTTGCTCAGCGTCTTCCTGCGTAACAGCGGGCATACCTTGAGCCGCGATCAATTGATGGATCAGATCCGCAACCGTGAATGGGTGCCCAACGACCGCTCCATCGATGTACTGGTCGGACGCCTGCGCCGCAAGTTGCATGACGACCCGTCCGAGCCGCAATTGATCATCACCATCCATGGCGCCGGTTATCTGTTCACCGCCAGCGTGGCGGCCTGACCACGATGTTGCAGGTGTTTTGCCTGCTGGTGGCGCTGCTCGCCAACAGCGCGATGGCCGCAGAAAAAATTCGCTATTGCGACTATCCGGTTTACCCGCCGATCTCTTGGAGCGACGGTAAACAAGTGCGCGGCCTTGCGCCCGGCGTGGTCAAAAAACTCTTTGCGGAACTGGGCGACGACGTGGAAATCGTCGAGCTGGATAACTGGAATCGCTGCGTGCGTGACGCCGCCGAAGGCCGGGTCGACGTGGTGCTGATGTATCGCACCGCGGAGCGTGAGCAGAGCATGGTGTTTTCGAGCGTGCCGGTGCTGCGCGAAGAGGTGGCCGTGTTCGTCAACCGTCAGCACCCGGTGAACATCGAGCGCCTGGAAGACCTGGCCAATTACCACGGCGGCTTGTTGTTCGGTGAAAGTTACGGCGTGACGTTCGACCGTTTCGTCGCCGAGCATCAGAACGTCGAAATGGTCTCCGACAGCCGCCAGAACTTCGGAAAACTGATTCGCGGACGCATCGATTTCATTGTCTCGGAACGGCGTACCGGGCAGATGCGGGTCGAGACCCTGCCCGATGCGCAAGACATCGTTGCGTTGCCGCAAGCCTTTGGCGTGGACTATCTGCGCGTGGCCGTGTCACGCCGGTCGCCGCTGGCACGCCGCATGCCGGACATCGACGCGCAATTGCAGCGCATGGTCGACTCCGGCGAAGTCGACCGCCTGCTCGACGAAAGCAAAGTGGCTTACCGCGACATGATCAACTTGCCGGCAAACGCCCAATGATCGGTGCCCGGCCGAGTCGGCTGTTGCGACGCCTGTTGCTGTTCATTCTGTTGTTCAGCCTGTGCTTCACCGTGTTGGCGAGCAGCGTTCAGTTGTATTTCGAATACCGCCGTGAGATGCGCGACATCGATGCGCGCATGGCGCTGATTCGCGCCGGTTATGTGGCCAGCCTGGAGCGCAGTCTCTGGGATTTGAACCAGGAACAATTGAACGTGCAACTGCGGGGGCTGGTGGACTTTTCCGACGTGACGCGGGTTCGCCTGACCAGCCCCGATTTTATTCTTCAGCAAGGCAATCCAAACCCGGTCGGGCCGTTGCGCATCGAGCGATTCGAACTCGATTATCAACCGCCGTCAGGGCCGGTAAGGCATCTGGGGCGACTGGAAGTCAGCACTGATTTGGGCGCGGTGTATGAACGGCTGTTCGCGACCGGTTTGACCAGCCTGCTGTGGATGAGTGTGTTTCTGTGCGGTCTGGCGGTGACGCTGTGCGGATTGTTTTATCGGTTGGTGACGCGGCATTTGAAGGCGATGGCCGAGTTCGCGCGCAGCATCGCCGCCGGTGACTGGTATGAGCCGTTGCATCTGGACAAGCGCCGCAACGCCAACGCGGACGAAATCGACAGCGTGGCGTACGCGCTGGACGACATGCGTCGGGCGATCCTCAGCGACATCGACCGCCGGGAAATCGACCGGCTGGCCTTGCAAGACAACCGCGATGAACTGTTGCGACGGGTCGAGCGGCGCACCGCCAGCCTCATGCGCGCCAAGGACGAAGCCGAGGCGGCCAACCTCGCCAAGTCGCGGTTTCTGGCGACCATGAGCCACGAATTACGCACGCCACTGAACGGCATTCTCGGTATGGCTGAATTGCTGCGTGGCGCGCGCCTGGACGAGATCGATGGCAAGCGTCTGGATGCGCTGCACAAGGCCGGCGAAGGACTGCTCTCGATCATCAACGAAGTGCTGTATTTCGCGCGGTTGGAGGAGGGCGTCAGCCACCCGGAACCGGTGGACTTTTCGATCCGGCAATTGCTCGACGAAGTGCTGACGTTGCTCGAACCTCGGGCACTGGCCAACGACACGACGCTGCGCTGTCGGGTCGATGCGCAGGTTGCCGAACGTCACCACGGTGCCGAGCAGTTCCTGCGTCAGGTGTTGAGCAATCTGCTCGCCAATGCGATCAAGTTCACCGAGGGCGGAGAGGTCTGCGTCGAGGTCACGCTGCTGACTGAACTGTCCGGGCAACGGTTGCGAGTCAGCGTCATCGACAACGGCATCGGCATTGCACCGGCCGCGCAGGGAAAGATTTTCGAGCGCTTCACTCAAGCCAATGAAGAGGTCGCGCAACGCTTTGGCGGAACCGGTCTCGGGCTGGCCATCAGCAAACATCTGGTCGAACAATTGGGCGGACAGATCGGAGTTGAAAGTGCAGTCGGGCAGGGCAGTTGTTTCTGGTTTGAACTGACGTTGCAGGCGGCCAGCGGCAGCACCGCTGAGGTGGCGAGCAGTGGGCCCTGCCGGGCGCTGAATATTCTGGTGGTCGAGGACGTGGCGTTGAACCGCGAGGTGGTCAAAGGATTGCTGCAGCGCGACGGGCATGAAGTCTGGCTTGCCGAGGCCGGTGAACAGGCGCTGACGCAATGCGCCGCGCGCACGTTTGATTTGATCCTGCTGGATGTGCACCTGCCGGGCATCAGTGGCATCGAGTTGTGCAAAGTGATCCGCAGCACCGACGGCCCTAACCGACACAGTCGGATTTTCGCCCTGACTGCCAGTGTGCAACCGGCGTTGGTACGCGGTTATCTGGACGTCGGCATGGACGGCATTCTTGCCAAACCCCTGAAGCTTGAGAACTTGCGCCAGGCGCTGGCCGGGCATTTGCCTTTGCCGGCACCGCCGCGCGACGACATGGCGATGGATTGGCCGCTGCTGGACACCCATCGCACCTTGCTCGGTGAGCAGAAACTGCAAGGCTTGCTGGCGGTGTTGAATAGTTCGATCAGCCAGCATCGCGAGGCGCTCACCGAAGCCATCGAGGCCGACGATTGCACTGAAGTCGCTCATCTCTCGCATCGCCTCGCCGGCAGCAGCGACTCACTGGGTTTTCGCGCCTTGGCCAATGTGTTGCGTGCGGTGGAAGAGGCTGCGCTGGTCAACGACGAGTCGACATTGCAAGCGTTGGCGCCGCAGGTTCAGGCGCAATTCGAGCATTCGCAGCAGACCCTCAGTGAACTGCTGCAACGCTGACGTACAAGTTTGTTACGACTTTTCACAACTTCGTTCCTTATGGTCAACGTCAGCTTACATGCCCTTCCAATAATCGAGACAACCGCCCTGGCGCGGCCTTCTACGCTTATTGGAGATAATAATAATGAACTGCCGTAACGCTGAACTTTCCCCGCGCCGTGACGCGCACCTTGCTGACTATTGAGGTGTGGACATGAGCGAATCTACCGAACGCAAAGGCATCCAACTGACCCGCGCCCTGAAGAGCCGGCACATTTTCATGTTGTCGCTGGGGGGCGTGATCGGCACCGGGTTGTTCATGGGCTCCGGCGTGACGATCAATCAGGGCGGGCCGGTGGGCGCGATTCTCGCGTACCTGGTCGCCGGGTTCCTGATGTACCTGGTGATGGTGTGCCTGGGTGAACTGTCCGTGCAAATGCCGGTGTCCGGCTCGTTTCAAACCCACGCCACCCAATTTATCGGGCCGGCCACCGGGTTCATGATCGGTTGGGTGTACTGGATGAGCTGGGCAACCACCGTGGGCCTGGAGTTCACCGCGGCTGGCATGCTGATGGTGCGCTGGTTCCCGGACATCCCGATCTGGTATTGGTCGGCCCTCTTCGTCGTGGTGCTGTTCGGCCTGAACGCGTTGGCGACTCGCGCCTTCGGTGAGGCGGAATACTGGTTTTCGGGCATCAAGGTCGCGGCAATCCTCGGGTTTATCGTGGTCGGTGTGCTGGTGATTTTCGGCGCGATCCCGCTGACCAGCGGTGCTCCGGCGCCGATGGCGACCAACCTGATCGGCGACTCATTGTTCCCCAACGGCTTGTCGGCTGTGTTCGCGGTAATGATGACCGTCGTCTACGCGTTCCAGGGTTGCGAAATCATGGGCGTAGCCGCCGGTGAAACCGATCAGCCGGAAAAAAGCATCCCGCGCGCCGTGCGCAACGTGGTGTTTCGCGTATTGATTTTCTATGTGCTGGCAATCGTGGTGCTGTCGGCGATTGTGCCGTGGCAGCAGGCAGGCTTGATGGAAAGCCCGTTCGTGCAAGTGTTCGACATGGTCGGCATTCCTTATGCGGCGGACCTGATGAACTTCGTGATTCTCACGGCGATTCTGTCGGTGGGTAACTCCGGCCTCTACGCCTCGACGCGCATTCTGTGGGCGATGTCGAAAACCGGCATGGCCCCGAAAAGCCTGGCGCCGCTGAGCAAGCGCGGGGTGCCGTTGCGAGCGCTGAGCATCACGCTGTGCTTCGCACTGGTGTCGTTGATGACCAGTTTCGTCGCGGCGGACACGCTGTTCATGGTGCTGATGGCGGTGAGCGGCATGTCGGGCACCGTGACCTGGATTGTGATTGCGCTGGCGCAGTACAAATTCCGCAAGGCGTACCTGCGTGACGGCGGCAAACTCAGCGACCTGAAATACCGCGCGCCGTGGTTCCCGTTGATTCCGCTGACGTGCATCGCGTTGTGCTGCTCGTTGTTTGTGTTCCTGGCACTGGATGAAACGCAACGTCCGTCGCTGTATTGGGGCGGTGGCTTCATTGCGCTGTGTTACACCGCGTACTTCCTGATTTATCGCAAGCGCGAAGGTGCGCTGGCGCCGAGCTTGCCGTCGGTATAACCGCACGCATTCGCTAAATCACGACGAAAAACCTGTGGGAGCGGGCTTGCTCGCGAAGACGGAATCACATCCAGCATGCCTGTTGACTGATTCACCGTTTTCGCGAGCAAGCCCGCTCCCACGGTCGTTTTCGGCGCTCAAGAACTCATTTAGCCCGTGTCTCCAGTTGTGCGAAGTTGTAACAAGCTCGTCCTGGTTTTGCTCGCCAAACAAAAATTTTCAATAAATACAATTGCTTATCTGATTTCTCGCGGTGTTACAGAAAATTTCATCTCCAATTGCCGTCTTACTGAACACTCGTTTAGTATGGCCTCAAGTCGCACCACCTCACGCCAAACACAACAACTCGAGGATTCGCATGACTACTCACTCTTCTCTGCTCAGTCAGGTCGAAGCCGGCGTTGCCTGGATCACCCTCAATCGCACCGCTCAGCGCAATGCGCTGGACATCCCGACCCTGAAAAACCTGCACGCGCTGCTTGATCAATTCAACGCCGACCCTGCCGTTCGCGTCGTCGTGCTGACCGGCAGCGGTCGCAGTTTCTGCTCGGGCGCCGACCTCGCCGAATGGGCCGCTGCCGAAGCCCGGGGCGATCTGGAAAGCTACGGCTGGACCGAAACCGCGCACGCGCTGATGGGCCGTTTGTACAGCCTGGAAAAGCCGACCATCGCTGCGATCAACGGCACGGCCGTCGGCGCCGGCATGGATTTGACGCTCTGCTGCGACCTGCGCATCGCCGCGCAATCGGCACGGTTCAAGGCCGGTTACACCAGCATGGCGTATTCGCCGGACGCCGGTGCCAGTTGGCATCTGCCGCGCCTGATCGGCACCGAACAAGCCAAACGCCTGCTGTTTCTCGACGAGTTGTGGGGCGCCGACCGTGCCCTGGCAACCGGGCTGGTTGGCGAAGTGTGCGCTGACGAGCAACTGCTCGACGTGACCACCGAACTGGCCAAGCGCCTGGCCAGTGGCCCGACCTTCGCGTTCGCGCAAACCAAAAAACTGATGCGTGAAGGCGCCCAGCGCAGCCTGCCGGAACAACTGCACGCCGAACTGGCCGCCGGCCTGTTGTGCGGTCGCAGCGAAGACGGCAACGAAGCCCTGCGCGCCGCCATCGAAAAACGCTCGCCAAGCTTCATCGGCCGGTAAACAAGACCTGTAGGCGCTGGCTCGCCAGCACAAGCTTCACCACCTATCAGCACACGAACAACAGGTAGCCCCATGAATTTCCAACTGACCCAAGAACAAGAAATGTTGG
>NZ_JBNNWE010000117.1:0-18053 GCF_050280905.1 Pseudomonas sp. NPDC086278 | reverse complement strand
GGGGCGATTTGTCGCAGGCAAACGTGGTGGTCAAGGCTGCGGGGTGTCGGCAGGCTTGCTAGAGTGGTCCCTGCACTGTTGGATGAATTCATCACGCCTACCTGTTTACCGGGACGCGCGGGGTCGGCAAGACCACCATCGCGCGAATTATCGCCAAATGCCTGAACTGTGAGACAGGTATCACTTCGACGCCGTGCGGCGAATGCTCGGTGTGCCGCGAGATCGATGAAGGTCGCTTCGTCGACCTGATCGAGATCGACGCCGCGAGCCGCACCAAGGTCGAGGACACCCGCGAGCTGCTCGACAACGTGCAGTACGCGCCGAGCCGCGGGCGCTTCAAGGTCTACCTGATCGACGAAGTGCACATGCTCTCCAGCCATTCCTTCAATGCGCTGTTGAAAACCCTCGAAGAGCCGCCGCCCTACGTCAAGTTCATCCTGGCCACCACCGACCCGCAGAAACTTCCGGCAACGATTCTCTCGCGGTGCCTGCAGTTCTCCCTGAAAAACATGACGCCCGAGCGTGTGGTCGAGCATTTGACCCACGTGCTGGGCGTCGAGAACGTGCCGTTCGAAGACGACGCGCTGTGGCTGCTGGGCCGTGCTGCCGACGGTTCGATGCGTGACGCCATGAGCCTGACCGACCAGGCCATCGCCTTCGGTGAAGGCAAGGTCATGGCCGCTGATGTGCGGGCGATGCTCGGGACGCTGGATCACGGTCAGGTCTACGACGTTTTGCATGCGCTGATCGAAGGCGATGCCAAGGCGTTGCTCGAAGGTGTTCGTCACCTGGCCGAGCAAGGGCCGGACTGGAATGGCGTGCTCTCGGAGATTCTCAATGTGCTGCATCGTGTCGCCATCGCTCAGGCCTTGCCCGACGGTGTCGACAACGGTCAGGGCGACCGTGATCGGGTGTTGGCATTGGCGCAGGCCTTGCCGGCCGAAGACGTGCAGTTCTATTACCAGATGGGCCTGATCGGGCGCCGCGACTTGCCGCTGGCGCCAGACCCGCGTGGTGGTTTTGAGATGGTCCTGCTGCGCATGCTCGCGTTCCGACCGGCGGACACGGCGGACGCGCCGAGGCAACCGCTAAAGCCAGTGGGGATCAGCCAGGCCACAGTTGATTCCGCCAATTCAGTGGCTGCTGCGCCGGTAGTCGCTGCGGCAGTTGCACCGGCTCCCGTTGTTTCAGTTGCTGCGCCAGAGCCAGAGCCAGAGCCAGAGTCGGAACCGGAACCGGTCGCGCCGGTTGTCGCTCCAGTACCAGTGGTAGAACCCACAGCGGTCGAACCAGTCGTCGACCTGCCATGGAATGACCCGGTCGAACCGGAGCCTGTGCAGCAACCCGCCGTCGAGCCGGTGCTGGAAACTGCCAGCGAACAACCCGAGCTGGCGCCGATGCCGTTGCCGATACCTGATAGCGTGGTGCCCGACGCACCGGAGTGGGCCGCTGCGCCAATTCCCGAGCCGTCCGTGGCCGATGTCGACGCCGCGACACCCGGCGTGGACCTGGACGACGAGCCGCCGCTGGACGAAGACTATATCGAGCCGGACATGGATTCGGCCTACAGTTACCTGGACGAACTGGCCAGCGAACACGCTGCCGAGCCCGCGCCGGAACCCGAGCCTGAGCCGGCCGCGATGCCGGCCACCGGTCTGGCGTTGCAATGGCTGGAGCTGTTCCCGAAGCTGCCGATTTCCGGCATGACCGGCAGCATCGCCGCCAACTGCACGCTGATCGCCGTCGATGGCGACAATTGGCTGATGCACCTCGACCCGGCCCACAGCGCCTTGTTCAATGCGACTCAGCAGCGCCGCCTTAACGATGCGTTGAACCAGTTTCACGGACGCACGCTGACCCTGAGCATGGAGCTGATCAAGCCCGAGCAGGAAACGCCGGCGCAAGCCGCGTCCCGTCGTCGCGCGAACCGCCAGCGTGAGGCCGAGGAGTCGATTCACGGCGATCCGTTCATCCAGCAAATGATGCAACAGTTCGGTGCGGTGGTTCGTAACGATACTATTGAGCCTGTCGAAGCTCTGGTCAGTCAGGGCTAATAACTGAAGGCGCTCGGCCGCAAGGGCCGGGCGCTGTTTAAATCCAAGTACGTTTGAGGTGATTCCCATGATGAAAGGTGGCATGGCCGGCCTGATGAAGCAGGCGCAGCAGATGCAGGAAAAAATGGCCAAGATGCAGGAAGAACTGGCCAACGCCGAAGTCACCGGTAAAGCCGGCGGCGATATGGTCACCGTGGTCATGACCGGTCGTCACGACGTGAAAAGCGTGACCATCGACCCAAGCCTGGTGGAAGGTCTGAGCGAAGACGACAAGGAAATGCTTGAAGCCGTCGTCGCCGCCGCCGTCAACGACGCCGTGCGCAAGATCGAAGCCAACAGCCAGGACAAAATGGGCAGCGTAACCGCTGGCATGCAATTGCCGCCGGGTATGAAACTGCCGTTCTGATTCGCCAAGGCGCGTCGGATGAGCTACAAAAAATGCCAGGCATCGCGCCTGGCATTTTTGTTTCTGGTGGTTGGCGCAGCCGTCGCAACCCGGTAGGCGCGGAACCACTGACAACAGATTGGGAGCGCTTCGCACTCCAACGGGGGCAAGCCCCCTCGCCACCGGAGGCGGCAGAAACATCGAACGCCATACCGCCACCAAGGTCTGCATCCTATATCGCCAAATTCATCGATCACCGGAGACGCTCACATGCCAGAAGCATTGACCCTCAACCAACGTATCGTCCTGGCGTCCCGCCCCGCAGGCGCGCCGACGCCGGAGAATTTTCGCCTGGAACGCGAAGCACTGCCGGACCTGGCCGACGGTCAGGTGTTGCTCAAGACCCTTTACTTGTCGCTGGACCCCTACATGCGCGGGCGCATGAGTGACGCGCCGTCCTACGCCGCGCCGGTAGAAATCGGCGAAGTAATGACCGGTGGTGCGGTCAGCCGCGTGGAGCGCTCACTGAATCCGAAGTTTCAGGAAGGCGACGTGGTGGTTGGTTCTACCGGCTGGCAGAGCCACAGCATCAGCGACGGACGCAACATCATCCCGGTGCCGTCCGGGCTGCCAAGGCCTTCGATGGCGTTGGGTGTGCTCGGCATGCCGGGCATGACCGCGTACATGGGCCTGATGGACATCGGCCAACCCAAGGCCGGCGAAACCCTGGTGGTCGCGGCGGCCTCGGGCGCGGTGGGTTCGGTGGTCGGCCAAGTGGCGAAGATCAAGGGCCTGCGCGTGGTTGGCGTGGCCGGTGGCGCGGACAAGTGCCGCTATGTGGTCGACGAATTGGGTTTTGACGCGTGCATCGACCACAAAAGCCCCGACTTTGCTACCGAACTGGCGCTGGCGTGCCCCAAAGGCATCGACATTTACTACGAGAACGTCGGTGGCAAGGTGTTCGACGCGGTGCTGCCCCTGCTCAACGCCAAGGCGCGGATTCCGCTGTGCGGCCTGATCGCGTCCTACAACGCCAAGGAGGCGCCCACCGGCCCGGATCGCCTGCCGCAATTGCAGCGCGCCTTGCTGACCAAGCGTGCGCGCATCCAGGGCTTTATCGTGTTTGACGATTACGGTGATCGTCAGCCGGAATTCGTCAGCGCCATGGCGCCGTGGGTGCGCGACGGCAAGGTGAAATTCCGCGAAGACGTGGTCGATGGCCTCGAGCAGGCGCCTGAAGCGTTCATCGGTCTGCTCGAAGGGCGCAATTTCGGAAAACTGGTGGTGCGAGTCGCACAAGACTGAGTATTTGACGCTAAAGAGAGGCGCGGGTATAAACCGCGTCTCGTTGTTTTGTCGGACGTTTCCCCATGAGCTTCAGCCCTTTGATTCGCCAACTGATCGATGCCCTGCGTACGCTGCCGGGCGTCGGTCAGAAAACCGCCCAGCGCATGGCGCTGCAACTGCTGGAGCGTGATCGCAGCGGTGGTTCGCGGCTGGCGCTCGCGTTGAGCCAGGCCATGGAAGGCGTCGGTCATTGCCGTTTGTGCCGCACCCTGACCGAAGATGATCTTTGCCCGCAATGTGCCGATAACCGCCGCGACGACACATTGTTGTGTGTGGTCGAAGGGCCGATGGACGTTTATGCGGTGGAGCAGACCGGTTTTCGGGGTCGCTACTTCGTGCTCAAAGGGCATTTGTCGCCGCTGGATGGTCTCGGGCCTGAGGCTATTGGTATCCCGCAGTTGCTGGCGCGGATTGAAGAGGCGGGGAGCTTCACTGAAGTCATCCTGGCGACCAACCCTACAGTGGAAGGCGAGGCCACGGCGCATTACATCGCGCAACTGCTGGCCAACAAAGGCCTGATTGCTTCGCGCATTGCCCATGGCGTGCCGTTGGGTGGCGAGTTGGAGTTGGTGGATGGCGGAACGTTGGCGCATTCGTTTGCCGGGCGTAAGCCGATCGCCTTGTAGCGTCTGGACTGATGCCTTCGCGAGCAAGCCCGCTCCCACAGGGGTTTTGTGAACACCACGAATCCAGCGTGGGAGCGAGTTTGCTCGCGATGAAGTCGCCTCGGTCCATCTGATTCACACAATCCTGTTGAACACCAAGCAAGCGCTCGGTTAACGTCGCTGAACCCTTCAGTGGAGTTCGCCGATGCCTGCCTTCCAGGAATACTTCGATTCCAGCCACCAATTGGTCCGCGACAGCGTCAGACGTTTCGTCGAGCGCGAGATCCTGCCGGACATCGATCAGTGGGAAGAAGCCGAAACGTTTCCTCGCGAGCTCTACCTCAAGGCCGGCGCGGCGGGGATTCTGGGCATCGGTTATCCCGAGGCGCTGGGCGGCAGTCACCAGGGTGATGTGTTCGCCAAGGTCGCCGCCAGCGAAGAGTTGATGCGCTGCGGCTCCGGCGGCCTGGTCGCCGGTTTGGGCTCGCTGGACATCGGCTTGCCGCCGATCGTCAAATGGGCCAGGCCTGAGGTCCGTGATCGTGTCGTCCCGCTCGTGTTGGCCGGGGAGAAGATCAGCGCCTTGGCCGTCACCGAGCCCAGCGGCGGCTCCGATGTGGCCAACCTGCAAACCCGTGCCGTGCGAGACGGCGATTTTTACCGTGTCAGCGGCAGCAAAACCTTTATCACCAGTGGCGTGCGCGCGGATTTCTATACCGTCGCCGTCCGTACCGGCGCGCCGGGGTTCGGCGGCATCAGCCTGTTGTTGATCGAGAAAGGCACCCCGGGTTTCACCGTCGGTCGCCAGTTGAAAAAAATGGGCTGGTGGGCCTCGGACACTGCCGAACTGTTCTTCGACGATTGCCGGGTGCCTGTCGAGCATCTGATCGGCGCCGAAAACATGGGCTTCGCCTGCATCATGGGCAACTTCCAGAGTGAACGGCTGGCGTTGGCGCTGATGGCCAACATGACCGCGCAACTGGCGCTGGAAGAGAGCCTGAAGTGGGCGCGCCAGCGTGAGGCGTTTGGCAAGCCTATCGGCAAGTTTCAGGTGCTCAAGCATCGCCTCGCGGAAATGGCCACCGCGCTGGAGGTGTCACGGGAATTCACTTATCGCCAAGCGGCGAAAATGGCGGCGGGGCAGAGTGTGATCAAGGAGATTTCGATGGCGAAGAACTTTGCCACCGACACGGCGGATCGCGTCGTCAACGATGCGGTGCAGATTTTGGGTGGTTTGGGTTACATGCGCGACAGCCTGGTGGAGCGGCTGTACCGCGATAACCGGATACTCTCGATTGGCGGCGGGACGCGGGAAGTGATGAACGAGATCATCAGCAAGCAGATGGGGCTTTAATTGGTGGGGGGAGGCGGCCGGCCTCTTCGCGAGCAAGCCCGCTCCCACATTCATCCGCATTTCTTTTGATGGAATGCGTTCAACTGTGGGAGCGGGCTTGCTCGCGAAGGCGTACTGACAGGCTTACTGCTCGCTCAACGCAAACTGCGTCAGGCAGAACGTCGCAATTCCCATATCTTCCAGCCGCTGCGACCCACCCAGTTCCGGCAGATCAATAATCGCCGCCGCTTCATGAACCCGCGCGCCCATGCGCCGGATCAGGTTTGCCGCCGCAATCAGCGTGCCGCCGGTGGCGATCAAATCATCGAACATCACCACTGAATCGCCTTCACAAAGGCTGTCGGCGTGTACTTCGAGGAACGCTTCGCCGTATTCGGTGGCGTAACCCTCGGCCAGCACGTCCGCCGGCAATTTGCCTTGTTTACGGAACAACACCAGCGGCTTGTTCAACTGATAGGCCAGCACGGAGCCGATCAGGAAACCACGGGCATCCATCGCGCCGATGTGGGTGAAGTCCGCCTCGACGTAACGATGGGCAAAGCTGTCCATCACCAGCCGCAGCGCGGTGGGCGATTGAAACAATGGAGTGATGTCGCGAAAAATCACGCCCGGCTTGGGGAAGTCGATCACGGGGCGGATCAGGGATTTGATGTCGAAGGAGTCGAAGACCATCGTCGAGGTGTCCTGGCAGGCTGCAAACGACGCAGTATAACGGCGGCTGAACCGTTGCGCTCAGCCGCATTCGTTACAAAATCAGCCTTCGATCGAGCCGCCGGCCAGCGCACACAGCTGAATCGGGTCGAGGATATGGATTTCTTTACCTTCAGCGGCGATCAGTTCGTTTTGCTGAAAACGGGTGAACACGCGGGACACGGTTTCGACGGCAAGCCCCAGGTAATTGCCGATTTCGTTGCGCGACATGCTCAGGCGGAACTGATTGGCCGAGAAGCCGCGAGCGCGGAAGCGTGCCGACAGGTTGACCAGGAACGTGGCGATGCGCTCGTCGGCGGTTTTTTTCGACAGCAGCAACATCATTTGCTGATCGTCACGAATCTCGCGGCTCATCACGCGCATCAGCTGACGGCGCAATTGCGGCAATTGCAGGGCCAGTTCGTCGAGGCGTTCGAAAGGGATTTCGCAGACTGAAGTGGTTTCCAGCGCTTGCGCCGACACCGGGTGCTTTTCCGTGTCCATGCCCGACAGCCCGACCAATTCGCTGGGCAAGTGGAAACCGGTCAGTTGTTCTTCGCCGCCATCGCTCAGGCTGAAGGTTTTCAACGCGCCGGAGCGAACTGCGTAAACGGAATCGAACGTGTCGCCCTGGCGGAACAGGAACTCGCCTTTTTTCAACGGGCGCCCACGCTTGACGATCTCGTCCAGCGCGTCCATGTCTTCCAGATTCAGCGAAAGTGGCAAGCAGAGGGGGGCCAGGCTGCAATCCTTGCAATGGGCCTGGTTATGAGCGCGCAGTTTTACTGGCTCGGACATTTCTTCAATCCTTGTGGGAAAACACACATAAGACGTAAGGGTAACCCACGAGATGGCATTCAGGCCAGTCGGTGCCGATTTGTCATGTCCGGTAAAGGGCGGCGGTCGGCGGCCGATAACCTGGCATTCGACCCTGCGCAAGGAACTGTTTCATGTCCACCATTGGCGTGCTTAACCCCGGCAACAGTGGCGTGCAAACACGGATAGACGCCGTAAGCGGCTCCGACACCGAGGATTTTGCATCAACGGCGCAGTCATCGCCCTTGGCCGAAGGCATAAAGGTCTCGTTGTCTGGCGTTGGCATGACCCGGTCGGCGGATTCGCACGGTGCGAACAAAGACATCGAAGAAAGCGGGTTGCCGGAAAACATTCAACAGATCCTGAAAATGATTCGCCGGTTGCAACAGCAAATCGCCGAAAAACTGGCGCGCATGCAAGCGGTGATGGCCGACAAACGCCTGACGGCCGAAGAGCGCAAAGCCAAGCTTGGCGCGCTGCAGGCGGCCATCGCTACCCTTAATGGCGGGTTGATCACCGCCAACCTGTCGCTGTCCAAAGCGATTTCGCAGGCGGATCTGACGCCCGAGCAAGTCCTCAAAACCGCTTCCCTGGCCATGAAAAGCTAAATCACCCGGGAAAACCGCTGGTGGTTGTGCTGCTGCAAGTAAGCGTCAAACACCATGCACACCGACCGCACCAGCAAGCGACCGGCGGGCAGTACGGTGATTCGCTCGTTGTCGAGCTCGATCAAGCCGTCAGCGGCCAGGGTCATCAACTGCGGCCACAATTCGCCGAAGTAACCGCGAAAATCGACGTTGAAGGCCTGTTCAATCTGGCTGAACTCCAGACCGAACGAGCAGATCAGTTGTTGAATCACCGCCCGCCGCAAACGGTCGTCGGCGTTGCAGATCAAACCACGGCTGGTGGCCAGTTGCGCACTGGCGAGGGCGTTCTGGTATTGACTCAGGTCGCTGCTGTTCTGGCAGTAGAGGTCGCCGATCTGGCTGATGGCCGACACCCCCAAGCCGATCAAGTCGCAATGCCCGTGGGTGGTGTAGCCCTGGAAGTTGCGTTGCAGGGTGGATTCTTCCTGGGCAATGGCCAGTTCATCGTCGGGCAGGGCGAAGTGATCCATGCCGATATAGCGGTAACCGGCGGCGGTCAGTTGCTCGATGGTGTTCTGCAGCATTAGCAGCTTGTGTGCCGGGCTCGGCAGTTCGTTGCCGTTGATGCGTCGTTGCGGCATGAAGCGTTCCGGCAAATGCGCGTAGTTGAACACCGAGAGCCGATCCGGTTGCAGGCTGATGACTTCGTCGACCGTGCGCGCGAAATGTTCAGGTGTCTGTTTTGGCAATCCGTAGATCAGGTCGATGTTGATCGAGCGAAATTGCAGGGTCCGCGCGGCGTCGATCACGGCGCGGGTTTCTTCCAGGCTTTGCAGGCGATTGACCGCTCGTTGCACCGCCGGGTCGAGGTCTTGCAGGCCGATGCTGACCCGGTTGAAACCCAGTTCGCGCAGCAGGCCCATGGTCGACCAGTCAGCTTCGCGCGGATCGATCTCGATGCCGTAATCGCCGGAATCGTCGTCCAGCAGATTGAAATGTTTGCGCAACCGGGCCTTCAGCTGGCGCAGTTCGTCATGGCTGAGAAAGGTCGGGGTGCCGCCGCCGAAGTGCAGTTGCTCGACTTTCTGCGCGGGGTCCAGGTGGCAGGCGATCAGCTGGATTTCCTGCTCCAGGCGCTGCAAGTAGGGCAGGGCACGGCCGCGATCCTTGGTGATGACTTTGTTGCAGGCGCAGTAGTAGCAAATGTTCGCGCAGAACGGCACGTGCACGTACAGCGACAACGGGCGCAGGGCCTTGCGGCTGTCGCGCAGCGCATGGAACAGATCGAACGTGCCGACCTGACTGTTGAATTGCACGGCGGTCGGGTAAGAGGTGTAGCGCGGTCCCGCCAGGTCATAGCGGCGGATCAGATCGGTGTCCCAACGAATGGCGTCGAGCATCATGCGGGCGTCCCCCGGATAGGCTGGCAGTGTCGGCAAGTCTATGAGGTGCGGCGTTTGGGCATCTTGATTTGCATCAACGGTGGATAGCGGTTGAACGCTATTTATGGTGAGGGGGCTAATGCCCCATGAGCCAATGCTGGTGCGGCCCCGGCAGTGTCCAGATGCCGAACAGCATTACCAGCAAACCGCCCGTCATCCGCACATACCGCTTGCGCAACAACGCCGTGACTCGCTCGGCCGCCAGCCCTGTCGCCAGCAACACCGGCCAAGTGCCCAGCCCGAACGCCAACATCAGCAACGCACTGTCCAGCGCATTGCCCTGGCTCGCCGACCACAACAACGTGCTGTAAACCAGTCCGCACGGCAGCCAGCCCCACAACGCGCCCAGCAGCAACGCGCGCGGCAGGCTCGACACTGGCAGCAGTTTGTTGGCAATCGGCTGGATATGCCGCCACAGCCCGCGACCGACGCTTTCAATGCGCGTCAGTCCGCTCCACCAACCGGCCAGGTACAAGCCCATGGCGATCAGCAGCAAACCGGCAAGCACCCGCATGAACATCGCCGCCGGGCTGTTGGCCACCGCCCAGCCGGCCAGGCCGATCAGCAGTCCGGCCGTGGCGTAACTGAGGATTCGCCCCAGGTTGTACGCCAGTAACAGGCGAAAGCGGCGGCTGCGTTGCTCCTTGGGGATCGCCAGTGTCAGCGCGCCCATCAACCCGCCGCACATGCCCAGGCAATGACCGCCGCCGAGCAGGCCGAGGATCACCGCCGACACCAGCAGGGGCGCCAACTCAAGCATGGGGCGGGGCCTTGTCGTCCGGTTTGGCGGGATGGCCGCTGGCTTCGTCGACGGCGGCCTGGTGATTCGGGTCCTGGTCGTCGAACAGGATGCTGTGGGCCGGGCCGTCGAGGTCGTCGTACTGACCGCTGTCGACCGCCCAGAAGAAGATGTAAATGGCGATGGCCACGATCAGCAGCGCGGCCGGGATCATCACGTAAAGAGCTGGCATCTGCACTCCATGCCCGCGCGGCTCAAGCCGGCAGCGGGCGGGTTACTGGCGAGGCGCTGACGACCGGCGTGCTCGGCAAGCGAGTCAGGCGCAGGGCGTTCAGCACCACCGTCAACGAACTGATGGACATGCCGACCGCGGCCCATACCGGCGTAATCCAGCCGAGGGCGGCGAACGGCAACATGAGGCCATTGTACAGACCGGCCCACAGCAGGTTCTCGATGATTACCCGACGCGTGCGCCGCGCCAGGCTGAAGGCCTGCACCAGCGCATCGAGGCGGTTCGACAGCAGCACGGCATCGGCACTGGTTTTCGCCAGGTCGGTGGCCGAGCCCATGGCGACGCTGATATCTGCGGCGGCCAGCACCGGCACGTCGTTGACCCCGTCGCCGAGCATCAACACCTTGCGGCCTTCCTTGTGCAACTGTTTCAAGACCTGCAATTTATCGTCCGGGCGCAAACCGCCCCGTGCCTCATCGATGCCCAATTCGGCCGCGACACTGGCAACCATCGGCGAGCTGTCGCCGGACAGCAGCAACGTACGCCAGCCGCGCGCCTTGCACGCGGCCAACAACGCCGGGGCGTCGTCGCGCAAACGGTCGTCGAGGACAAACCAGGCCAACGGTCCCTGACGGTCGCCGAGCAGCAGCCACTGGCCTGCTTCATCGGGCATTGACGGCACGGCAGCGCCGCTGAGTTCGCAGACAAACCCCGGTTGGCCAATGCGCAGCCGGTGTTCGCCGACCACGCCTTCGAGGCCCAGCCCCGGCGTGCTGTGGACCTCCTCGGCGGCTTGCGGTGCGCGGCCAAACGCACGGGCGATCGGGTGTTCGGAGCGATTTTCCAGGGCGGCGGCGAGGCTCAGGCATTGATCGCTGTCGAGCCCGCCGAGGGGGTGGATCGACCGTAATGCCAGGCGGCCCTCGGTGAGCGTGCCGGTCTTGTCGAAAATCACCGTGTCGATCTGATTCAGGCCTTCGAGCACATGACCACGGGTCAGCAGCAAACCAAGTTTGTGCAGCGTGCCGGTGGCAGCGGTCAGCGCGGTCGGCGTCGCCAGCGACAGCGCGCACGGGCAGGTCGCGACCAGCATCGCCAGCACAATCCAGAAGGCGCGTGACGAATCCAGTTCCCACCAGAGCAGGCCGATGGCCGCGGCGGCGATCAGCGACAGCAGCAGGAACCATTGCGCGGCGCGGTCGGCGATTTCCGCTAGCCGTGGCTTCTCGGCTTGGGCACGATCCAGCAAGCGGACGATGGCGGACAGTCGGGTGTCTTGACCGAGCGCGAGCACTTCCACGGTCAACGCGCCTTCGACGTTCAACGTGCCGGCGGTGACCGCATCGCCCGGCGTTCGTGGCTGCGGCAGGTATTCACCGGTGAGCAGCGATTCATCAATGCTCGATTGGCCATCAAGGATCTTGCCATCCGCCGGCAGGATCGCGCCGGGATGCACCAGCACTTGATCGCCAACCCGCAATTCGCTGAGCAGGATTCGCTCGCTTTGGCCATCGGCACTCAACCGCAGGCACGACGCCGGCAGTAGATTGACCAACTGCGCGGTCGCCGCAGCGGTGCGTTCGCGGGCGCGGCGCTCCAGGTAACGTCCGGCCAACAGGAACAGCGCAAACATGCCCACGGCATCGAAATACAGTTCGCCAACGCCGGCGATCGCGGTCCAGATGCCGGCGAGGTAGGCGCTGCCAATTGCCAGCGACACCGACACGTCCATGGTCAGGTGCCGCGTACGAAGGTCGCGCATCGCGCCCTTGAAAAACGGCGCGCAACTGTAGAACACGATGGGCGTGGTCAGAAACAGCGCGACCCAGCGCAGGATGGTGTGCATCTGTGGGCTGAGGTCGATGTTGAATTCCGGCCACGTGGCCATGGTCGCCATCATCGCCTGGAACCACAGCAACCCGGCCACGCCGAGCTGGCGCAGGGCCAGGCGGTTTTCGCTGGCCAGTTGTTCGCTGGCGCGGTCGGCTTGGTACGGGTGGGCGACGTAACCGATGTGGCGCAGCTCGCTGAGCACTTGGCTCAACGGCAATTGCGCGTCGGCCCAGCGCACGTGCAGGCGATGGTTGGACAGGTTCAGTCGCGCCTCCGCCACGGCGGGCAGGCTGCGCAGGTGTTTTTCGATCAGCCAGCCGCAGGCGGCGCAACTGATGCCTTCCATCAACAGGGTGGTTTCGGCGAGGTCGCCGTCGTGGCGCACGAACGGCGCTTGCACGTCGGCACGGTCGTATAGCAGCAGTTCGTCCACCAACTGCACCGGCAAGGCTTCGGGGTTGACCGATGATTCGCTGCGATGCCGGTAATAGTTATCCAGCCCGCCGGCCACGATGGCTTCGGCCACGGCCTGGCAACCCGGGCAGCAGAACTCACGGGTTTCACCGAGGACGACCGCAGTGAAGCGGCTGCCGGCCGGGACGGGCAGGGCGCAGTGGTAGCAGGGGGTTGGGGTGGTCATGGAGTTTTCACTTGCGCCGCTGAATCTCTTTCGTCAGATAGGGCCTCATCGCGAGCGAGCCCGCTCCCACAGGGTTTTGTGGACGCCACAAATCCAATGTGGGAGCGAGCTTGCTCGCGATGCGCGAAGCGCAGGCTGTTACTTCTTCAGGTCTTCCGCGCCTTGCAGCGGCTCGTCACCCAGCAGCAGGTCTTTTTCATGGCTGACCTGTTCCTCTTCGAACATGCGCCAGGTCTTGTCTTCCTGCACACCCAACAGTTCCACAAAACGTCGGCCTTCAACCTTGTCGCTCAACTGGCCGATGTAGCGGCCCTGTTCGGTTTCGCTGCGGGCCAGGATGATCTTGCGATCTTTCTCGGGTTGCGTCGGCGAGATCAGGTTCAGCTCAAGGGTTTTCGGTTGGCTGTTGCCGGTCAGGCGCAGGTCGACTTCGCCGGTCACCTCGTCCAGGTGAACGGCGGCGCGCAATTGCAGGGTTTGCGCCAGCAGTTCGCGGTCCAGAGAACGATTGATGCCCTTGCCGGCCTCGTAATAGTTGTCGTTGACCAGGTTGTCCGGGTTATTCACCGCGATGGTCACCATGGACAAGGTCAGGGTCACCGAGCAGGCCAGAATCCCGATGATGATCCACGGCCAAAGGTGCTTGTACCAAGGACTTGCGGCGTTTGCTGCGGGCATGATCACTTCTCTCAACGAATTTGTGGGCCGATGAATCGGCTCTTGGCTTCAACGTGGATGCTGTCGTCATCGGCATCCTTGAGGATGAATTTCACCTCGTTGGTGCTCGATGGCAGTTGCTCCGGTGCACTGGACAGTTCCACCGGCTGGCTGAAAATTTCCCCGGCGGCGACTTTGATTTCGCGCTTGCCCTGCAGCTTGAGGTCCGGCAATCCGGTGGCCTCCAGCAGGTAGGTGTGGTCGCGCTGATCCTTGTTCATGATCTTCAGGCTGTAGACGTTTTCGATCCGGCCTTCGGCGTTCTCGCGGTACAGCACGCGGTCTTTGCTAACGTCGAAACCCACCAGCGAACGCATGAAGAATGCGCCGGCCAGCAATCCCATCATCGCCAGCAACACCACGGCATAACCAATCAGGCGCGGGCGCAGTTTATGGGTTTTCTGCCCGGACAGGTTGTGCTCGGTGGTGTAGCTGATCAGGCCGCGCGGGTAATCCATTTTGTCCATGATGCTGTCGCAGGCGTCGATGCACGCCGCGCAGCCGATGCACTCGATTTGCAGGCCGTCGCGGATGTCGATGCCGGTCGGGCAGACCTGGACGCACATCGTGCAATCGATGCAATCGCCCAGCCCCTGGGCCTTGTAGTCGATGCCTTTTTTACGCGGGCCACGGCTTTCGCCCCGGCGCGGGTCGTAGGAAACGATCAGCGTGTCCTTGTCGAACATCACACTCTGGAAGCGCGCATACGGGCACATGTAAATGCACACTTGTTCGCGCAGCCAGCCAGCATTGCCGTAGGTGGCGAGGGTGAAGAAACCCACCCAGAAATACGACCAGCCGTCCGCTTCGCCGGTGAAGAAATCGATCACCAGTTCGCGGACCGGCGAGAAGTAGCCGACGAAGGTCATGCCGGTCACGAAGCCGATCAGCAGCCACATCGAATGCTTGGCGACCTTGCGCAGGATTTTGTTGGCGCTGGTCGGCGCTTTGTCGAGCTTGATGCGTTGGTTGCGGTCGCCTTCGGTGACCTTTTCGCACCACATGAAAATCCACGTCCAGACGCTTTGCGGGCAGGTATAACCGCACCAGACACGACCGGCATACACGGTGATGAAAAACAGGCCGAAGGCGCTGACGATCAAAATGCCCGACAGCAGAATGAAATCCTGCGGCCAGAACGTTGCACCGAAAATAAAGAATTTGCGTTCCGGCAGGTTCCACCAGACGGCCTGGTGGCCGCCCCAGTTCAACCAGACCGTGCCGAAATACAACAGAAACAAAAACGCGCCGCCCATCATCCGCAGATTGCGGAACAGGCCTGTAAAGGCGCGGGTGTAGATTTTTTCCCGAGAGGCATAAAGATCGACGGTTTTGCTCGCGTCTTTGGCGGGCGGTGTGACGTCATGTACCGGAATCTGATTACTCATCATTGCATCCCACGGCAGTGGAAAAATGCCTCGGTCAGTACGTGCCGACCGCGGTCAAAAAGAGGTGTTGCAGTGGCGCAATGATACGCCGGTAGCGCCAGCGAACGGGTGCGACCTTTGGTCACGTTGGTGGAATTCAATTGACGGTGTAATGACTTGAATCAATTGACTTGTGAATTATGGACGGATTTCAACGACCGGCGAACTCATTCGTCCCATGGATTGATCAGCGCAACGCCGCTCGATTGAAAATCGCCGATGTTGCGGGTGACCACGGTGAGGCCATGAACCAGTGCAGTCGCTGCGATCAGTGCGTCGCTTTCGTTGGTGCAGTCCGGCACGTGCAAGCGGGCGCAGCGGAGGGCTACGGCGGCATCGATCGGCAGAATTCTTGCGTCGAACGCCGGCATGACGTGCTGCTTGAGCCAGGTACGCAGCACTTTCCCCTGGGCAGGATCACGTCGCTCCATGCGCAGGACGCCCGTTTCCAGTTCCTTCAAGGTGATGGCTGAAATAAACAGGCGGGGTGCGATGACCGTTTTGGCCCAGGCGACGACATTCGCGTCCGCCCGGGGTTTGCGCAGTTCAGAAATCACGTTGGTGTCGAGCAGAAACATCAGGATAAATCCATCGGTCGATGAGTGATGACGGCACGCTCTGTTTCGAATTCGATGTCTGCCGCTTCCGGCATCACCAGCAAGTCGACAATGTTTGCGCTCATGCCCGTCAGTTTTTGGTACTCCTCAATGCTTAGCAGTACATGAGCGGGCTTGCCACGGTCGGTGATGATAACCGGGCCTTGGCGCGTGGCTTTTTTGGCACTGCTTGTGTCCTGATTGAATTCACGGCTGGACATGGTAGTGATCGCCATCATGGAAACCCTCCTCGGATCGCGGAAGTAGAAACGTTACTACTTTGCCCTTGGGGCGGCAACCTTGAAACAGAGAAGCGCCAGGTCATTCGTCTGTCGGGCAGGCGGGAATACTTCGGTGAGGTGCCGATTTGCTCAGCGGTGGGGCCTCAAATCAGATCTGCCTGATCGCCAGTTTTGCCCAGGACCGCAAGACGCTGACGGTGCATCAGGTCAATAACGACAACCGGCCAGGCCGCGAGGTGGTTGCCACCATCGAGGTCCGGCAGGCCTGAACGAAAACGGCCCCGTCATCTGACGGGGCCGTTGGCTGTTGCATCAAGCGTTGGTCTTACTCGGTTTTTGCGTCTGCGGCTTTCTCACCGTGAGAGAGGCTGTAAACGTAAGCGGCCAGCAGGTGAACCTTGTCGTTGCCTTGCAGTTGCTCTTGCGCAGGCATCTGGCCCTGACGGCCGTAACGGATGGTCTGCTGCAGTTGCGCGAAGCTCGAACCGTAGATGAACGCGGCCGGGTGAGTCAGGTTAGGCGCGCCCATGGCTGGCGTGCCTTTGCCTTCCGGACCGTGGCACACCGCGCAGTTGGCGGCGAACAGTTTTTGCCCGGCAGCCGGATCAGCCTTGGTGCCTTCCGGCAGCTTGCGGCCATCGAGGTTGGTCAGTACGAACGAGGCAACGTCCGCCACGCCTTGCTCGCCGATCACGTCAGCCCACGCCGGCATTACCGCATGACGGCCGCCCATGATGGTGGTCTTGATGGTTTCCGGGTCGCCGCCCCAGCGCCAGTCGGCGTCGGTCAGGTTCGGGAAGCCATAAGCGCCTTTGGCGTCGGAACCGTGGCAGACCGAGCAGTTGGAGGCGAACAGGCGGCCACCCATCTTCAGGGCTTGCGGGTCTTTGGCGACTTCTTCGATAGGCATGGACGCGAACTTGGCGAAGATCGGACCGAACTTGGCGTCCGACTTGGCCATTTCCTTTTCCCACTCGTGAACGCCGGTCCAGCCGGTCTGGCCGTTGGCGAACGCCGTCTGCTTGTCGTTATCGAGGTAGTTGTAACCCGGCAGCAGGCCTTTCCAGTTGCCCAGGCCCGGGTACAGCACCAGGTAACCCAGGGCGAAAATGATGGTGCCCACGAACAGCATGAACCACCATTTCGGCAGTGGGTTGTCGTACTCCTCGATCCCGTCGAAGGAGTGGCCAACCGTCTCTTCCGTTTGTTCGGCGCGCTGGCCCTTGCGGGTGGACAGCAGCAGCCAGGTCAGGGCGAAGATGGTGCCGAGACTGAGGACTGTGACGTACAGACTCCAGAACGTAGTCATTCTTTGTTACTCCTAGAAGCTTGCTCGACGTGCTTGATGGCTTCGGGATCATCCGCGAAAGGCAGCAAGGTCGCGTCTTCAAACTCCGACTTGCGCTTGGGGCTGAACACCCACAACGCCAGACCGATAAAGGCCACCATCACAACAACGGTGCCCAGGCCACGAATCATCCCGATATCCATCTAAATCACCGTTTGCTTTTGATGATGGTGCCCAGGCCTTGCAGATAGGCCACCAGCGCGTCCATTTCGGTTTTGCCCTTCACGGCATCCTTGGCGCCGGCGATGTCTTCGTCGGTGTAAGGGACGCCGAGCGTGCGCAAGACTTCCAGTTTCTTGGCGGTGTCTTTGCCGTCGAGCTTGTTTTCCACGAGGAACGGGTAGGCCGGCATTTTCGACTCAGGCACCACGTTGCGCGGGTTGTACAAGTGCGCACGCTGCCAGTCATCGGAGTAACGACCGCCGACACGGGCCAGGTCCGGGCCGGTACGCTTGGAACCCCACAGGAACGGGTGGTCCCAGACGCTTTCACCGGCGACCGAGTAGTGGCCGTAACGTTCGGTTTCAGCACGGAACGGGCGGATCATCTGCGAGTGGCAGCCGACACAACCGTTGGCGATGAACACGTCGCGTCCTTCGACTTCAAGCGCGGGGCGAGGCTTCATGCCTTCGACCGGCTTGTTGGTGACGTCCTGGAAAAACAGCGGAACGATCTGGGTCAGGCCGCCGATGCTGACGGCGATAACCATGAAGAAGGCCAGCAGGCCAATGTTCTTCTCGACTGCTTCATGCTTCATCAGTGAGCTCCAACTACAGCAATCTGAGCGGCGGCTTCGGCTTCAGCCGGGTTCGAGGCACGTACGGTACGCCATACGTTGTAGGCCATGAACAGCATGCCGCTGGCAAAGAACGCACCGCCCAGGGCGCGAACGATGTAACCCGGGCCAAATCGTTTCATACTGCCGCACAGCGAATCTGAAAAAAGCCGCCAGACGCGCCAGCGGGTTGCCACTGTATTGAATGCTGGCAGTGCGGGCGG
>NZ_JBNNWE010000116.1:0-18704 GCF_050280905.1 Pseudomonas sp. NPDC086278 | reverse complement strand
AGCCTAAGCGAGGGGCCGGACGCCGGGGCGAGACTTTTTGGTTCCTTTTGTGGCGTTTGACAAAAGGGACTCGCCGTAAGGGCGAAACCGCCAGCCGCCATTACCGCAGCAACGGATATACCCCCGTCACCAAAAGCACCAACCGCCCCCCAAACCCACCCACTTTTCAGCCACCGCACAAAAAAGCAACCGACCAATTCGGCCTCACACCGCGTCTACAACGCGGGTATCTATAAGTAACACCACGCGCTAACCGAGTGCACCTGACGCCCCGCCCGCCCCTCGCTGGTGCGCCGGTTGCACCGAAAAAAACCCGCGCAAACGGTCAAATGCGCCTGAATTTATACATATGCGACATTAAGGTACGTACGTGCCACTGTTTATGGCCTGTGGTCGCTCAGGATCTTGCAATGGGTATGGCCCCTGCATAAGTATCCGCAGGCACGGCTCACGAGGTCGTCCTCTAATTCCAAAAATGACAACAAATCATGAGGCCAACATGCTTAAACACGCGGTCATTCCGTTTTTAGTCGGCGCCAGCTTGTTAGCCAGCGCACCTTTCGCCCAAGCGGCGACTAACCTGGTGTTTTGCTCCGAAGGGAGCCCGGCCGGTTTTGATCCTGGTCAGTACACCACCGGAACCGACTTCGACGCCTCTGCAGAAACCATGTTCAACCGTCTGACCCAGTTCGAGCGCGGCGGCACCGCCGTGATTCCTGGTCTGGCGACCAAGTGGGACATCTCCGACGATGGCCTGACTTACACCTTCCACCTGCGCGACGGCGTCAAGTTCCACACCACCCCGTACTTCAAGCCGACTCGTGAATTCAACGCCGACGACGTCCTGTTCACCTTTAATCGCATGATTAATAAGGATGATCCGTTCCGCAAAGCGTACCCGACCGAATTCCCGTACTTCACCGACATGGCGATGGACACCAACATCACCAAGATCGACAAAGTCGACGACAAAACCGTCAAGTTCACGCTCAAGGAAGTCGACGCTGCGTTCATCCAGAACATGGCCATGAGCTTCGCATCCATTCAGTCCGCCGAGTACGCTGCTCAGTTGCTGAAAGAAGGCAAAGCCGCCGATATCAACCAGAAGCCAATCGGCACTGGCCCGTTCGTGTTCAAGAGCTACCAGAAAGACTCCAACATCCGCTACACCGGGAACAAGGACTACTGGAAGCCTGACGACGTCAAGATCGACAACCTGATCTTCGCCATCACCACCGACCCGTCGGTGCGTATCCAGAAGCTGAAGAAGAACGAGTGCCAGATCACTCTGTTCCCGCGCCCAGCCGACCTGAAGGCGCTCAAAGAAGACAAATCCCTGAAAATGCCTGACCAGGCTGGTTTCAACCTGGGCTACATCGCGTACAACGTGATGGACAAGGTCAAGGGCAGCGACGAGCCGAACCCGTTGGCTAACCTGAAAGTGCGTCAAGCACTGGACATGGCCGTCAACAAGCCGCAGATCATTGACTCGGTGTACCAGGGCGCTGGCCAACTGGCCGTCAACGCCATGCCGCCAACCCAATGGTCCTACGACACCACGATCAAGGACGCGCCGTACAACCCTGAGAAAGCCAAAGAGCTGCTCAAGGAAGCCGGCGTCAAGGAAGGTACCGAAATCGTTCTGTGGGCGATGCCGGTACAGCGTCCGTACAACCCGAACGCCAAGCTGATGGCCGAGATGCTGCAGTCCGACTGGAAGAAGATCGGCCTGAACGTCAAGATCCAGAGCTACGAATGGGGCGAGTACATCAAGCGCTCCAAGGGCGGCGAAAACCAGGCCATGATCATCGGCTGGAGCGGTGACAATGGTGATCCGGACAACTGGCTCAACGTACTGTTCGGCTGCGACTCGCTGAGCGGCAACAACTTCTCCAAGTGGTGCGACAAGAAGTTCGACGGCCTCGTCAAAGAAGCCAAGCGCACAACCGATCAAGGCAAGCGCACCGAACTGTACAAAGAGGCGCAACACGTCCTCAAAGATGCTGTTCCAATGACACCTATCGCTCACTCGACGGTGTTCCAACCCATGCGCAACAGCGTGCAGGACTTCAAGATCAGCCCATTCGGCTTGAACTCCTTCTACGGCGTTAGCGTCAGCGACAGCAAGTAAGGTTTGGCAACGGCGACGTTTTTGACGTCGCCGTTGCTTTATCTGTCTACAAAGTAGGAAACCACCTACATCCAATTCCGCCGAGTCATACAGCAGCGGTATCGGACGTGTTGCTAATTCCTACGACACTTTGGGACCATTCGCATTTACTGCCAGACCCACGGCGCATACCGTCGGGTTCTGACCAGCTCATGCGTGGGCTCTCGGTTATTGCTGAAAGCATGGTTTGAAGCCAGTGATCCTCCACGTCCCAGGACGGGACGGCGGCTCATTGTCAAAACACTCGTGATTACAAGAGGGAGCGTCATGCGCCATACCTTGGTTTTATCCGCATTGCTGGGCACCGGCCTCTTGGCCGCCACTTCCATCAGCCAGGCAGCCAATAACAGCCTGGTGTTCTGCTCCGAAGGCAGCCCGGCTGGCTTCGACACCGCGCAGTACACGACCGCGACCGATAACGACGCCGCCGAACCGCTGTACAACCGACTGGCAGAGTTTGAAAAAGGCGCCACCAACGTCGTACCTGGCCTGGCCACGCGCTGGGATATTTCCGAGGACGGCCTCACGTACACCTTTCACCTGCGCGAAGGGGTGAAATTTCACACAACCAAGTACTTCACGCCCACCCGTGATTTCAACGCCGATGACGTGCTGTTCACGTTTAATCGCATGCTGGATCCCCAGCAACCTTTCCGTAAGGCTTACCCGACCGAGTTCCCGTACTTCAACGGGATGAGCCTGAACAAGAACATCGCCAAGGTCGAAAAGACCGGGCCGTTGACCGTGGTCATGACGCTCAACAGCGTCGACGCCGCGTTCATCCAGAACATCGCCATGAGCTTCGCCGCCATCCTGTCCGCCGAATACGCCGACAAACTGCTGGCCGAAGGCAAGCCAAGCGACATCAACCAGAAGCCGATCGGCACTGGCCCGTTTGCGTTCAAGAGCTACCAGAAAGATTCCAACATCCGTTACAGCGCCAACAAGCATTACTGGGACCCGAGCCGGGTCAAGCTCGACAACCTGATTTTCGCGATCAACACCGACGCCTCGGTGCGCGTGCAGAAGCTCAAGGCCGACGAGTGCCAGATCACCCTGAGCCCGCGCCCCGCCGACGTCGCCGCGCTGAAAAACGACCCGAACCTGAAGCTCATCGAGAAGCCCGGCTTCAACCTCGGCTACATCGCCTACAACGTGCGCCACAAACCGTTCGACCAGCTCGAAGTGCGTCAGGCGCTGGACATGGCGGTGAACAAACAGAGCATTCTCAACGCCGTGTACCAGGGCGCCGGGCAACTGGCGGTCAACGCCATGCCGCCGACCCAATGGTCCTACGACGACACCATCAAGGACGTTGCCTATAACCCGGAAAAAGCCAGGGAGATGCTCAAGGCCGCCGGCGTCAAAGAAGGCACCGAAATTACCCTGTGGGCGATGCCCGTTCAGCGCCCTTACAACCCGAACGCCAAATTGATGGCCGAGATGCTCCAGGCTGACTGGGCAAAAATCGGCCTCAAAGTGAAAATCGTCAGCTATGAATGGGGCGAGTACATCAAGCGCACCAAGAATGGCGAGCACGACATCAGCCTGATTGGCTGGACCGGTGACAACGGAGACCCGGACAACTGGCTCGGCACGCTGTACAGCTGCGATGCCATTGGCGGCAACAACTACTCCATGTGGTGTGATCCGGCCTACGACAAGCTGATCAAGCAGGCCAAAGTCGTTACCGACCGCGACCAGCGCACCGTGCTTTACAAACAGGCGCAACAGTACCTCAAGCAACAGGTACCGATCACGCCAGTCGCCCACTCGACGGTTAACCAGCCGTTGAGCGCCAAAATCGAAGGATTCAAGGTGAGTCCCTTCGGTCGTAACGTGTTCTCGGGCGTCAGCATAGAAAAATAACCGATTAGCCAGAAACGCTGGGGGCGGCTCACGCCCTCACGCAAGCGTATTGCCGTAATTCGCCAATCAGGCCTACAGCAAACGTTTGCGATGCCTTGAATGAGTTACAAACCAAATAGCCGGATCACCACAAAAAGACCGGCATTAAAAAAAAGAAAGTAAGGAGCTTCACCCATGAAACTGAGCAGCACCGCGTTATTGGCCCTGGCCATCAGCAGCATCACCGCCACGGCATACGCAGAAACCCAGAGCCAGGCTTACACCCCGGTCACCGTGAAAGAGAAAAGCGCCCAAAGCGAAGCCACTGGTTTCGTGGAAGGTCAATCGATCTCCGGGACCACGCGCAACTGGTACGCCAACGAACAATTCAAGCGTGGCGCCAAGCTCAAATATCGTGATGACGGCGTGCTGAAGGAAACGGATCGCCGCATCAACTGGGTGCAGGGCACGATCATCAAGTACAACTCGGGCTTCACCGAGGGCACTGTCGGTTTCAGCACCGAGGTCGCGGCCTACAACGCGATCGCCCTGGACCAGGACCGCAAGGATCTGGCCTCGGCCAACGGCGGCGCTCCAATCCCGGGCGTCGGCGGCAAAGGCAACAACCGGACCCTGACCAAAAATGGCGGCGATGCCCAGGGTCAGTGGAGCAAGGTCGGCCTGGCTAACGTCAAGGCGCGCGTCTCCAACACCACCCTGACCGCCGGCCGCATGAACTTCAGCAGCCCGCAGGTTGACGTGATCGGCAACCGTCCGTTGCCTTCGAGCTTCGAAGGTGTGGCCATCCACAGCGAAGAGCTGGAAAACCTGTCCTTCGACCTCGCCGGTTTCGATCGCAACTCACCGCGTACCGAAGAAAGCCTGCGTAAATTCCGCTCCGAATACGCCGACAACCTGGTTGAAATCGACCACGTCTACACCGCTGGCGTCACCTATCAGCCGCTCGCCAGCCTGACCACCAGCCTGTGGGGCACCCAGGCCGAAGACATGTGGAACCAGTACTACTTCGGCGCCACCCACGTTTTGGGTGACAGCTCGGTACTGAGCCTGACCACCGGCCTGAACTACTACAAGACTGTCGACGAAGGCAAAGCCGTACTTGGCCAGATCGACAACAACACCTACTCCCTGTCGTTCGGCCTGACTCACCTGGCCCACAGCCTGACCTTCTCGTACCAGGAAGTGAACGGCAACGAGTACTTCGACTACCTGCACGAAACCAACGGCATCTACCTGGCCAACTCCCTGCTCTCGGACTTCAACGGCCCGAACGAGAAGTCCTTCCAGGTCGCCTACGGCCTGAACATGGCTGAATACGGCGTGCCAGGCCTGAAATTCAACATCTACCAGGCTCGCGGCTGGGGCATCGACGGTACTCACTACAAAGGTGGCGAGTATTCCAGCGTGTTGGCGATGGACGGCGAAAGCCACTACGAATACGGCATCGGCGCTTCGTACGCCGTGCAGAGCGGCCCGCTCAAGGCCACCGCTATTCGCGCGACCTACACCGCTCACCGCGCCAGCGAAAACCAGGCCGATGGCAGCCTGAACGAGTTCCGTCTCGTGACCACCATCCCGTTCAACATTCTGTAAATGCACCTGCCGAACGGCTGATTCAGTGACGAATCGGCCGTTCGGCTTTTGTCCTTTAACCGATTGCAGAGGGTACTTGATGAAAATGCTTCCCCTACGTGCGGCCATCGCAGCCGCGTTGCTGAGTGTCGCTGTCGGCGTCTCGGCCAAACCCCTGGTGGTCTGCACCGAAGCCAGTCCGGAAGGCTTCGATATGGTCCAGTACACGACTGCAGTCACCGCCGACGCGGTGGCCGAGACCATCTTCAATCGTCTGGCGGATTTCAAGCCGGGTACCACTGAAGTGATTCCGGCACTGGCCGAATCCTGGGACATCAGCGAAGACGGTTTGACCTACACGTTCCACCTGCGCAAGGGCGTCAAGTTTCACACCACCGAATATTTCAAGCCGACCCGCGACATGAACGCCGACGACGTGGTCTGGAGCTTCCAGCGCCAGCTGGACCCGAATCACCCGTGGCACAAACTGTCGAGCGTGGGCTTCCCGTACTTTGAAAGCATGGGCTTCAAGGAACTGCTCAAAAGTGTAGAGAAAGTCGACGACAACACGGTCAAGTTCACCCTGACCCGTCGTGAAGCGCCGTTCCTGGCCGACATCGCCATGGCCTTCTCCTCGATCTACTCCGCCGAATACGCCGACCAGTTGCTCAAGGCCAACAAGACCGGCGACCTGAACAACAAACCGGTCGGCACCGGCCCGTTCATCTTCCAGCGTTACGCCAAGGACGCCCAGGTTCGCTTCAAGGCCAACCCGGAGTATTTCCGTGGCAAGCCACCGGCTGAAGCGTTGATCCTGGCCATCGCCACCGACAACAACGTGCGTCTGCAAAAGCTCAAGGCCAATGAGTGCCAGATCGCGCTGTACCCGAAACCGGATGACATCCCGAGCATCAAGAAAGACCCGAACCTGAAGGTCGATGAACTGAACGCGATGACCGTTTCGTACATCGCCATGAACACCACCCACAAATACATGAGTGATGTGCGGGTGCGTAAAGCCATCGACATTGCCTTCGACAAAGAGGCTTACGTCAACGCGCTGTTCGGCAAAGGCAACGCCACGGTCGCGGTCAACCCGTACCCGGACACCCTGCTCGGTTACAACCACGACCTGAAGAACCCGCCACGTGACCTCGACAAGGCCCGCGCCTTGCTCAAGGAAGCCGGCGTACCGGAAGGCACCACGTTTACCCTGTTCACCCGCAACGGCGGCGGTCCGACCAACCCCAACCCGATGCTCGGCGCGCAGATGATGCAGGCCGACCTGGCCAAGGTCGGGATCAAGATCGACATTCGCGTCATGGAATGGGGCGAGATGCTCAAACGTGCGAAAAACGGCGAGCACGACATGGTTTCTGCCGGATGGGCGGGCGATAACGGCGACCCGGATAACTTCCTGACGCCTATGCTCAGTTGCGAGGCGGCCAAAAACGGCGAAAACTACGCGCGCTGGTGCAACGAGAAATTCCAGGGGCTGATCGACGAGGCACGCGCTAAAGTTGATCCGGCCGAACGTGCCAAGCTGTATGAAGAAGCCCAGGTGGTCTTTAACCAGGATCAACCCTGGATCAGCATGGCCCACACCCGTATGTTCACCGCAATGCGCAACAACGTAGAGGGCTATCACATTAGCCCGCTCACCACTAATAACTTCGCCACCACCCAGGTGAAGTAGATAAGAAACTACCGGCATTCCTGACCCAGGAATGCCGGGCACGCCTAACCGGCTGATGAGGTACACCAGAAGATGTTTAGTTTTATTGCCCGCCGATTGGGGTTACTGATCCCCACGTTCTTCGGCATCACCTTGCTGACTTTCGCGTTGATTCGCATGATTCCTGGCGACCCCGTGGAAGTAATGATGGGCGAACGTCGAGTCGACCCCGAAATGCATGCTCAGGCAATGGAACGCCTTGGTCTTAACAAACCGCTGTATGCCCAATACCTGGATTACATTGGCAAACTGGCCCACGGCGATCTTGGCGAATCCCTGCGTACCCGTGAAAGCGTCTGGAGCGAGTTCAGCTCTCTATTCCCCGCGACCCTGGAACTGTCCATGGCCGCGCTGTTGTTCGCCGGCATCCTGGGCCTGTTGGCCGGGGTGATCGCGGCACTCAAGCGAGGATCCCTGTTCGACCATGGGGTGATGGGCATCTCCCTGGCGGGATATTCGATGCCGATCTTCTGGTGGGGCCTGATCCTGATCATGTTCTTCTCGGTGTCCCTGGGCTGGACCCCGGTGTCCGGGCGGATCGACCTGCTGTATGACATCGAGCCGCGCACCGGCTTCATGCTGATCGATACCCTGCTGGCCGATGACGTCGGCGCGTTCTTCGATGCGCTGCACCACCTGATCCTGCCGGCCATCGTGCTCGGCACCATCCCGCTGGCGGTTATCGCGCGGATGACCCGCTCTTCGATGCTCGAAGTACTGCGTGAAGACTACATCCGTACCGCCCGCGCCAAAGGCCTGTCGCCGTCGCGCGTGGTGTTCGTTCACGGCCTGCGCAACGCACTGATTCCGGTACTGACCGTGGTCGGCCTGCAAGTCGGCACGTTGCTGGCCGGTGCGGTCCTGACCGAAACCATCTTCTCGTGGCCCGGCATCGGTAAATGGCTGATCGAAGCCATTGGCGCCCGTGACTACCCTGTCGTGCAAAACGGCATCCTGTTAATCGCCTGCCTGGTGATTCTGGTCAACTTCGTAGTGGACATCCTCTACGGCTTTGCCAACCCACGCATTCGTCACCAGCGCTGAGATCATGACCATGACCACTCCAACTCCAGCGGTAGCAGTCGATCAAAGCCTGCTGTACCCGTCCCCGTACAAAGAATTCTGGCAAGCCTTCTCCAAGAACAAAGGCGCCGTCGCCGGCCTGATGTTCATGTTGCTGGTGATTTTCTGCGCGATCTTCGCGCCGTGGGTTTCCCCGCACAATCCGAGCGAGCAATACCGCGACTTCCTGCTGACCCCGCCGTCCTGGCTGGAAGGTGGGCAAATCCAGTTCCTGCTCGGCACCGATGAACTGGGGCGCGACCTGCTGTCGCGACTGATCAACGGTTCGCGCCTGTCCCTGCTGATCGGCTTGTCGTCGGTTGTCATGTCGCTGATTCCGGGGATCCTGCTGGGTCTGTTCGCCGGTTTCTTCCCGAAACTGCTCGGCCCGACCATCATGCGCCTGATGGACATCATGCTGGCCCTGCCGTCCCTGCTGCTGGCCGTGGCGATTGTCGCCATCCTCGGCCCTGGCCTGATCAACACCATCATCGCGATCGCCGTGGTGTCGTTGCCGTCCTATGTTCGTCTGACCCGCGCCGCGGTGATGGGCGAACTGAACCGCGACTACGTGACCGCCGCGCGCCTGGCCGGTGCCGGCCTGCCACGCCTGATGTTCATCACCGTGCTGCCGAACTGCATGGCGCCGCTGATCGTTCAAGCGACCTTGAGTTTTTCCTCGGCGATTCTCGATGCCGCGGCACTGGGCTTCCTCGGCCTTGGCGTACAACCGCCAACCCCTGAGTGGGGCACGATGCTGGCTTCGGCTCGCGACTACATCGAACGCGCCTGGTGGGTGGTAAGTCTGCCTGGTTTGACCATTTTGCTCAGCGTGCTGGCAATCAACTTGATGGGCGACGGTCTGCGCGATGCGCTGGACCCGAAACTCAAGAACGCCGCCTGAGGAGATTCAAATGTCACTGTTAGAAATCAAGAATCTCAACGTTCGCTTTGGCGACAAAACCGCTGTTCCGGTGGTCGACGGTCTCGACATCTCCGTCGACAAGGGCGAAGTGCTGGCCATCGTTGGCGAGTCGGGTTCCGGTAAATCCGTGACCATGATGGCGCTGATGGGTCTGATCGAGCATCCGGGGATCGTCACCGCCGACGCCCTGAATTTCGACGGCAAGGACATGCTCAAGCTCAGCAACCGTCAGCGTCGGCAAATCGTCGGCAAAGACCTGGCCATGGTTTTCCAGGACCCGATGACCGCGCTGAACCCGAGCTACACCGTCGGTTTCCAGATTGAGGAAGTGCTGCGCCTGCATCTGAAAATGTCCGGCAAACAAGCGCGCAAGCGTGCCATCGAGCTGCTGGAAAAAGTTGAAATCCCGGGCGCCGCGAGCCGCATGGACGCTTACCCGCATCAACTGTCCGGCGGCATGAGCCAGCGTGTTGCAATCGCCATGGCGATTGCCGGCGAACCGAAACTGCTGATCGCCGACGAACCGACCACCGCCCTCGACGTGACGATTCAGGCGCAGATCATGGACCTGCTGCTGGCGTTGCAAAAAGAGCAGAACATGGGCCTGGTGCTGATCACTCACGACCTCGCGGTCGTGGCCGAAACCGCACAACGCGTGTGCGTGATGTACGCCGGTCAAGCGGTGGAAGTCGGTCAGGTGCCACAACTGTTCGACATTCCGGCGCACCCGTACAGCGAAGCACTGCTCAAGGCGATTCCGGAACACAGCCTGGGCGCGACGCGCCTGGCCACGCTGCCGGGGATCGTTCCCGGTCGTTATGACCGTCCGCAGGGTTGCCTGCTGTCGCCGCGTTGCCCGTACGTGCAGGAAACCTGCCGCCAGCAACGTCCGACCCTTGACCCGAAAAGCAACAGCCTCGCCCGCTGCTTCTACCCGCTGAATCAGGAGGTGGCGTAATGGCCGTCGTACTTACCGCCCGCGACCTGACCCGTCACTACGAAGTGTCCCGTGGCCTGTTCAAGGGCCATGCGACCGTGCGCGCCTTGAACGGTGTGTCGTTTGAACTCGAAGCCGGCAAGACCCTCGCCGTCGTGGGCGAATCGGGCTGCGGCAAATCGACCCTGGCCCGTGCCCTGACCCTGATCGAAGAGCCGTCCTCCGGTTCCTTGAAAATCGCCGGCCAGGAAGTCGCCGGCGCCGATAAGGCCCAGCGCAAGCAATTGCGCAAAGACGTGCAGATGGTGTTCCAGAGCCCGTATGCGTCGTTGAACCCACGGCAGAAAGTCGGTGACCAGCTCGGCGAACCGCTGCTGATCAACACCAACCTGAGCGCGGCCGAACGTCGCGAGAAAGTGCAGGCGATGATGAAGCAAGTGGGCTTGCGGCCTGAGCATTATCAGCGTTATCCGCACATGTTCTCGGGCGGTCAGCGCCAGCGGATCGCCCTGGCTCGGGCGATGATGCTGCAACCGAAAGTGCTGGTGGCGGACGAACCGACCTCGGCGCTGGACGTGTCGATTCAGGCGCAGGTGCTGAACCTGTTCATGGATTTGCAGCAAGAGTTCAACACCGCGTACGTGTTCATCTCGCACAACCTGGCGGTGGTGCAACACGTGGCCGATGACGTGATGGTGATGTACCTCGGTCGCCCGGTGGAAATGGGCCCGAAGAACGACATCTACGAGCGTCCGCTGCACCCCTACACCCAGGCGTTGCTGTCGGCGACACCGACCATTCACCCGGACCCGAACAAGCCGAAAATCAAGATCGTCGGTGAGTTGCCCAACCCGCTGAACCCGCCATCGGGTTGCGCTTTCCACAAGCGCTGCCCGTACGCCACCGAGCGTTGCAGCACTGAAGAGCCGGCCCTGCGCCTGCTCGACAGCCGCCAAGTGGCTTGCCATTACGCCGAGCAGTTCCTCGACGGCGCGGCATAAGCAGATTTGTAGGCAGATACAAAAACTGTGGGAGCGGGCTTGCTCGCGAATGCGTTAAATCAGTCAACGCACATGTCGACTGATACACCGCTTTCGCGAGCAAGCTCGCTCCCACAGGGGGATGCAACCGGTTCAGTACCCCTTCTACTTCGGCTGAGCATCAGCCTGGGTAGAAGGGGTTTTCTTTTGTCTGCGATTCAGGACTGGCTGTCGTCGTCATCGTCGTCGGTGTCAGGCTCTTCGGTCGTCGAATCGTCGTCGTCCTTGCTGCCGCCCTGATCCTGATCGCCCGGCTCAGATTCGGACTTGGCGATCAATAGGACGCCACCATGGTGCTGAACGCCGTTAAAGCCCTGCGGCGGGTTGGCGGTGCTCGCCCACGCCGCCGATGTGCCGAGCGACAGCATCACCAAAACCTTTAGCAACAGCACAACGCGCTGAAAAATACTCATAGCCGATTCCGTCCTTTCGTGGGTGAAGCCTGGGAGCCTGTCTGGCGCTGAGTGAAATCTAGTTCCGATCCGCGAGGTTCTCCAGATAGGACGCTAACGAAGGGTGGGAATTGCCGTTAATGGTCAGATTGGTTTGGAATAAGTCATATACCCAAACTCAATAAAAACGCCGAACACCTGTGGGAGTGGGCTTGCTCGCGAAGGCGGTGTGTCAGGCGATGCAGGTGTCGCTGAGACACCGCTTTCGCGAGCAAGCCCGCTCCCACAGGAAATCTGCATAGCCGCCGGAATCGGGGCAATAAAAAACCCCGCGGCGTTCGCAACGGGGTTTGGGCTGTCGCCGATCAGCGCTTAATGATGCTCACGGGTCGCACGGAATTTCACGTCCGGCCAGCGCTCTTCCATCAGGGCCAGGTTGACCCGCGTCGGCGCGAGGTAGGTCAGGTGACCACCGCCGTCAACCGCGAGGTTTTCCACTGCCTTGATGCTGAACTCTTCAAGCTTCTTCTTATCGCTGCAATCGATCCAGCGCGCGGAATACACGGTGATCGGCTCGTATGAGCACTCGACCTTGTATTCCTCTTTCAAACGGCTGGCGACCACGTCGAACTGCAGCACGCCGACGGCGCCGAGGATGATGTCGTTGCTGCGCTCGGGGAAGAACACCTGAGTGGCGCCCTCTTCCGCCAGTTGCTGCAAGCCCTGGCGCAGTTGCTTGGATTTCAGCGGGTCGCGCAGGCGCACGCGGCGGAACAGTTCCGGGGCGAAGTGCGGGATACCGGTGAAGCCCAGGACTTCGCCTTCGGTGAAGGTGTCGCCGATCTGGATGGTGCCGTGGTTGTGCAAGCCGATGATGTCGCCGGCATACGCCTCTTCCAGTTGCTCACGCTCGGAGGAGAAGAACGTCAGCGCGTCGCCGATCCGCACGTCTTTGCCGGTGCGCACGTGGCGCATCTTCATGCCCTTTTCGTACTTGCCGGAGCAGATACGCATGAAGGCAATGCGGTCGCGGTGTTTCGGGTCCATGTTCGCCTGGATCTTGAATACGAAGCCGGCGAATTTCTCTTCCACCGGTTCCACGGTGCGCTCGTTGGCGACACGGGCCAGCGGTTTCGGCGCCCAGTTGACCACGGCGTCGAGCACGTGATCGACCCCGAAGTTGCCCAGTGCGGTACCGAAGAACACCGGCGTCAGCTGGCCGTCGAGGAATTCCTGTTGATTGAATTCGTGACAGGCGCCCTGCACCAGTTCCAGCTGATCAACGAAGCGGTCGTACTCGTCACCGAGGTGCGCGCGCGCTTCATCGGAGTCGAGCTTCTCGATGATTTTCACATCGGTGCGCTCGTGGCCGTGGCCGGCGGTGTACACGATGATGTAGTCGTCGGCGAGGTGGTAAACCCCTTTGAAGTCGCGGTAGCAACCGATCGGCCAGGTGATCGGCGCAGCCTTGATCTTCAGGACCGCTTCGATTTCGTCGAGCAGTTCGATCGGGTCGCGGATGTCGCGGTCGAGTTTGTTGATGAAGCTGACAATCGGCGTGTCACGCAGACGGCACACGTCCATCAGCGCGATGGTCCGTGGCTCTACACCCTTGCCGCCGTCGAGGACCATCAAGGCCGAGTCCACTGCGGTCAAGGTGCGGTAGGTGTCTTCGGAGAAGTCTTCGTGGCCCGGGGTGTCGAGCAGGTTGATCATGTGGTCGCGATACGGGAACTGCATGACCGACGTGGTAATCGAGATACCCCGCTGCTTTTCCATTTCCATCCAGTCGGAGGTGGCATGGCGGTCGGACTTGCGAGACTTCACCGTGCCCGCAATCGCAATCGCCTTGCCCATCAGCAAGAGCTTCTCGGTGATGGTGGTTTTACCGGCATCGGGGTGGGAAATAATGGCGAAAGTGCGGCGTTTCGCGACTTCGGCGGCCTGTTTGGTCATGGGAAATCGCCTGGCAGGTGATTCAAAAAAGGGCGGCGAGTATAGCGCAAACCGAGCATCACGGACCACCGCTCGCCCAGTCACCGACGGCAATTATCGGGCCCGTCGGGAGATCAAGGGTGGCTAAATGCTGCTAATTATGGAACCTTTTAAAAGGTGCAGACGTCCACTCCCCTGTTACAGCACTCGTACCAGGGGCTGATAAATCAGCAAGTTAGCCTGACGAGGCTGCGCTTATGGCTCGATCTCATGGGGTTTCACCCGCATGGGGAGCTGCTTCTCGCGAACGTTGTTTTTCCCGGCAGCCAGGAATGGCACTGCCACTCGGGACTGCGTCCGCCGACAAAGAAAAAAGGAGTCCGCCTGTGGCTATTCGCTATGGCAAGGGGCTGATAGGAGGTGCGGTTGTCGTCGCACTCCTGGCCCTGCTGGTCCACTGGATTGGCATCAACACGATCGAACATTACCGCGACGATTTGTTGTTTTACCTGCAAGCGCATCTGGTTCTCGTCCTTGTCTCCATGCTGGCCGCCCTCGTTGTGGGCATCCCCGCCGGTATCTTCCTCAGCCGCCCGACCATGGTGGGCCGCGCTGAACGCTTCATGCAGATCTTCAACATCGGCAACACCGTGCCGCCTCTCGCCGTACTGGCCATCGCCCTGGGGATCCTCGGCATCGGCAGCGGCCCCGCGATCTTCGCCCTGTTCCTCGCCTCGCTGTTGCCGATCGTGCGCAACACCTATGAAGGCCTGAAAAACGTTCAGGGTTCGCTCAAGGAAGCGGCCGTCGGCATTGGCATGACCCCGACGCAAGTGCTGTGGCGAGTCGAACTGCCGAACGCGGTGCCGATCATCATCGGTGGCGTGCGCGTGGCCCTGGCGATCAACGTCGGTACGGCGCCGCTGGCGTTCCTGATCGGCGCCAACAGCCTGGGCAGCCTGATTTTCCCTGGCATCGCCCTGAACAATCAGCCGCAATTGCTGCTCGGCGCGGCGTGCACCGCCCTGCTGGCCTTGCTGCTCGACGGCCTGGTGACACTCGCCAGCCGCCTCTGGCTCGAACGCGGCCTACGCCCGTCTTAAGCCTCGGCAAAGGAATATTTATGAAAGCTTTCCACCTAAAAGGCATGACCTTGATATTGGGCTGCGTTCTGCTGGTCGCAGGATTTGCCCAAGCCGCTGACAAACCCGTTATCCGCATCGGCGCCCGGGTGTTCACCGAACAAACCCTGCTCGCGGAAATCACCGCCCAATACCTGCGCAGCAAGGGTTACGACACCCAGGTCACCGGTGGCCTGGGCAGCAACCTGGCCCGCAGCGCTCACGAAAGCGGCCAACTGGACCTCATGTGGGAATACACCGGCGTCTCGCTGGTGGCTTATAACCACGTCACCGAAAAACTCGACAGCGCTCAGTCCTACGCCAAGGTGAAAGAACTCGACGCGAAAAAAGGCCTGGTCTGGCTGACGCCGTCGAAATTCAGCAACACCTACGCCCTCGCCCTGCCGGAAAAAACCGCCAAGGCCTATCCACAGATCAACACCATCAGCGAGCTGAACACGGTGTTGCAGGCGGAGCAGAAGGACAATCACCTGGTGGCGCTGGACACCGAGTTCGCCAACCGCTCCGACGGTCTGGACGGCATGGTCGAGCTCTACGGCATGAACCTGACCCGCAAGAACATCCGCCAGATGGACGCCGGGCTGGTCTACACCGCCCTGCGCAATAGCCAGGTGTTTGCCGGTCTGGTCTACACCACTGACGGTCGATTGAACGCGTTCAAATTGAAACTGCTCGAAGACGACAAGCACTACTTCCCGGACTACACCGCCGCCCCGGTGGTGCGTCAGGTGTACCTCGACGCCCATCCCAAGCTTGCCGAAGAGATCAAACCGCTGGCCGAGCTGTTCGATGACGAAACCATGCGCGCATTGAATGCGCGGGTCGATGTCGATCACGAAAGCCCTTCATCCGTTGCCGCAGATTTCCTGCGCCAGCATCCAATCAACTAAGGAGGAAAAGCCATGGAATTTCTGAACGCCTTTTCCCATCTCGACTGGCCGCTGGTGCTGCACCTGACCTGGCAGCACATCACTCTGGTCGGCATCGCCGTGACTCTGGCGATTCTGGTCGGCGTGCCACTGGGCATCCTGATGACGCGCTTCCCGACGCTGGCCGGCCCGTTGCAAGCCAGCGCCACGGTGCTGCTGACCGTGCCGTCGATTGCGCTGTTCGGCCTGTTGCTGCCGTTCTACTCCAAGTTCGGCCAGGGCCTGGGACCGATGCCGGCGATTACCGCCGTGTTTCTGTACTCGCTGCTGCCGATCATGCGTAACACCTACCTCGCCCTGACGGGCGTCGAACCGGGCATTCGCGAAGCCGCACGCGGCATCGGCATGACCTTCGGCCAGCGCCTGCGCATGGTTGAACTGCCGATTGCAGTGCCGGTGATTCTGGCCGGTGTGCGCACCGCCGTGGTCATGAACATTGGTGTGATGACCATCGCCGCGACCATCGGCGCCGGTGGCCTCGGTGTCCTCATTCTCGCTTCCATCAGCCGCAGCGACATGTCGATGCTGATCGTCGGCGCCGTGCTGGTCAGTCTCCTGGCCATCTTCGCCGACCTGCTTCTGCAATGGCTGCAACGCACGCTGACTCCAAAAGGACTCCTGAAATGATCGAACTTCAAAACCTCAGCAAGACCTTCCAAAGCAACGGCAAAGATGTGAAAGCCGTGGACTCGGTGAGCCTGACCGTCAATGAAGGCGAAATCTGTGTGTTCCTCGGGCCATCGGGCTGCGGCAAAAGCACCACGCTGAAGATGATCAACCGCCTGATCAAGCCGACCTCGGGCAAGATTCTGATCAACGGCGAAGACACCACCGACCTCGACGAAGTGACCCTGCGCCGCAACATCGGGTATGTGATCCAGCAGATCGGTCTGTTCCCGAACATGACTATCGAAGAGAACATCACCATCGTTCCGCGCCTGCTGGGCTGGGACAAACAGAAATGCCACGACCGCGCCCGCGAGTTGATGAGCATGATCAAGCTCGAACCCAAGCAGTACCTGAATCGTTACCCGCGTGAGTTGTCGGGCGGTCAGCAGCAGCGGATCGGCGTGATTCGAGCACTCGCGGCCGATGCGCCGCTGTTGTTGATGGACGAACCTTTCGGCGCGGTCGACCCGATCAACCGCGAGATGATCCAGAACGAGTTCTTCGAGATGCAACGCGCGTTGAACAAGACCGTGATCATGGTCAGCCACGACATTGACGAAGCCATCAAGCTGGGCGACAAGATTGCGATTTTCCGCGCCGGCAAACTGTTGCAGATCGATCACCCGGACACCCTGCTGGCACACCCGGCGGATGACTTTGTCAGCAACTTCGTCGGCCAGGACAGCACGCTCAAGCGTCTGTTGCTGGTAAAAGCCGAAGACGCGGCGGACAACGCGCCGTCGGTCAGCCCGGAAACGCCGGTGGCTGAAGCCCTGGAATTGATGGACGAACTGGACCGTCGTTATGTGGTGGTCACCGATGGTGAGAACAAGGCGCTTGGCTATGTACGCCGGCGCGACCTGCACCGTCAGACCGGTGCGTGCGCGCAGTACTTGCGCGAGTTCAACGCCACGGCGGCGTACGACGAGCATCTGCGCATCCTGCTGTCGCGCATGTACGAGTTCAACCGCTCATGGCTGCCGGTGATGGATGCCGAGCGGGTGTTCCTCGGGGAAGTGACCCAGGAATCGATTGCTGAATATCTAAGCTCCGGCAAGTCCCGTGGCGGCAAGACCAGCATCGTTTCGCCGGCCGAGACGGCTGTCGCCTGACCCTGTGGCGAGGGGGCTTGCCCCCGTTGGGCGGCGAAGCGGCCCCAAATCAGGCAATGCGGTTGTTCAGTGAGACCGCGTTGGCTGACTTTACGACTGCTGCGCAGCCGAACGGGGGCAAGCCCCCTCGCCACAGAAGGCCTCCGGCAACACAGCAAGCCTCCTCGCCACAAGGGCATCGCAAATCCCTGCAAAAATCCCTGCTACGGAACCGCACGACGGCAGCGTTTCGCCGGCCGAGACGGCTGTCGCCTGATCCTGTGGCGAGGGGGCTTGCCCCCGTTGGGCTGCGAAGCGGCCCCAAATCAGGCAATGCGGTTGTTCAGTGAGACCGCGTTGGCTGACTTTACGGCTGCTGCGCAGCCGAACGGGGGCAAGCCCCCTCGCCACAGAAAGCCCCCTCGCCCCAGAAGGCCTCCGGCAACACAGCAAGCCTCCTCGCCACAAGGGCATCGCAAATCCCTGCAAAAATCCCTTCTACGGGAACATCACTCGGTCACACAGGTCGGTTACATCAGTAACTGTCCGGGACCGCACGACGGAAGCGTGCAAAAACGCGACATTTTTTGTTGCTCTCAAGCCCCTCACGCCCTAAAGTTCGCGCCGAACGTCCATGCTGGAAACGATCCATCCGGCTCAAGTACTGACGACGAGACAGCAAGGCCAAGGGAAGCAACGCCTCCCATGGCCTTTTTGCTTTCGGCGACATGCCTTGGGAAGTAGGCGAACCAAAGTGGGGATACGGAGGACGTTCATTTGCACCCATTGTTAATTTCAGTTTGCCAGTAGGAGTTCCCAGCATGTCGATCAACGTCGAAGACTATTTCGCGCGCGATACCTTCAACAAAATGAAGGCGTTCGCCGACAAACAAGAAACCCCGTTCGTGGTGATCGACACCGCGATGATCAGCCAGGCCTACGACGACCTGCGCGCCGGTTTCGAATTCGCCAAGGTCTACTACGCGGTCAAGGCCAACCCGGCCGTCGAAATCATCGACCTGCTCAAAGAGAAAGGCTCGAACTTCGACATCGCCTCGATCTACGAGCTCGACAAAGTGATGAACCAAGGCGTCGGCCCGGATCGCATCAGCTACGGCAACACCATCAAGAAATCCAAGGAAAGCGCTGCTGGACGGCAAGAGCAAACACAACGCCCAACCCAAACTGCTAATCGCCCCAGGGCATTCGGCGACCCAGGCGGTGGCCACCGCCATG